>DUMS01000016.1 GCA_012839745.1 Tissierellia bacterium | reverse complement strand
TTACCATTATCATTGCAATCAAAATGGATAGCAGTTTCTTAAAACTCTTACCCTTTAACATCTGATAAGTTACCCCCCTTTTTTATTTAAATCTAAAGTTTATTTTCCCCTTCACCTCCTTGCCTTTGGTTTATGAAAAATTGTTAAAAATTTTGACTTTTTTAACATAATTTAATTTTATATCATTTTTATATTCATGTCAAGTTATTCCATTTGTTCCATTTATTTAATTTATTTTATTTTTTTTCATAATACACCATTATTATATAACTAACTCGTTTAATAGTCAAATATATTGTAAATATTTTTAATATTTTCGCTACTTTTGTCGCCTGTTAAAATTTTACAAATTGAAAAAAGCCCTATAAATCATAGGGCTTTTAACATTTTACTTAACGTATTTAGTAGTCCTGCCATCTGCATCATAGTATATCAATTCATCTGGCAATACTTCCATTCCTACTATTTCTCCTTCTGTGTTCACTATTAAATCCTCACCAAGTTTAACGTATACCTCATTTCCTTCATTATAGTAATTAATTAACTTCATTTGGGCATCGCTGTTGGTGTTTAGATAGTTGATGTCATATGCCTCATTTCCTACTATTACTGCATTGACTGGCAGATTTTCCATTGGTTCTCCAGTTGGTTCTGCTGCATTTTGCACTCTGGCTCTTATCATAATTGCTCCATCCATATTTATATCAGAAATTGGAACAAACTCCCCTTGCACGTAAGCGTAAGACCTATCAGAAGGACTCATACCATCTATTGCTATGCCTGGGGAGTACTGCATAACATCAGTCTGTATAGTTGCTATGAAAAAGTCTCTATCAGTTCCAAACTGGAATTCCGATAAATCTATATAGTTCCAGTCACCCCTGTTTATACTTACCAGCTTTGGCTCGCCAACCATTCCAATTGGATTGCCATTTTGGTCAGTATCGAATATAGCTACTTTTATTTCATTTCCTCCTGGATAAGGCCACCATTCATACCAGAAGTATATATATGCTCCTGTTACAAATACATATCCAGATGGTGTAAACCTTACTGCTACGCCATTATTTGCTTCACTTAATACATAGCCATAAGCAGGTATGTCGTTATCATAGCTGATTTCTTCTTCCTCTCCGCCTACAAAACGTTTCAATCCTATATCTATGTTAGTGGTTTCATTTCCTGTTACCTCTACCTCAAACTCCCCTGTTACAAATCCGCTGGCATAGACTCTTAATGTGTACTCTCCTTCATATACTCCCTCTATTGTAAAATTACCATTTTCGTCTGCAGTTACCGGTTTAATGTTTCCATCCTCTACTAACCTGATTACAGCATATGGTACGGGATTCTGGTAATATCTATCATATACCCTTCCAACAATACTACCTTGTGGTTTTGGTTCCAGTATAAAATCAAAACTGGTTATCTCATCATGTTCTACTGTCAATACAGCATCCTGATGGTAATATCCGTATGCCTCTGCTCTTACAGTGTATTCACCAGCTGGAACTATCATGTTAAACTTGCCTGTAACAGGATCCACCTTAACACTTCGGCCTGTTTCCAGAATTGTTACTACAGCATTTTCAACTGGAATTCCAGGTTCCTTGGCCATAGGTATGTTCTGGACTAATTCATCTGCTATTGTTTCATATTCTTCTGTCACTATATTTTTAAACATAGAGCTTGTTTCAGATGGCTCCTGATATGTCATTTTTTTACTGTCATGTGGATTTACAGATTCTTTTACTATATTGTCTTCTTTCAATTCTACTTCATCTACTTCATATTCATGTGGAACTTCTACTACGTATACATCATCTACATACCATCCCAAGAACTCTCCTCCATAATCTGAAATGAAGGAAAATCTTAGCTTTACTGTCTCTCCTTTAAAGTTATTGAGGGATAATTCTTCAACTTCCCACTTCTTAATTCTTCCGCTATATTTTCCATCTTCTACAGGTGTAATATTAATCCAGCTGTTCCCATTATCTGTAGAAATCAATATTCTGCCATAATCGTATTTTTCTCCCCATGCTTCTTCAAGCTCATACCAGTGGTTAAATGCTAATACAACATTATTGTCACTTTCAGGAATCTCTATATTAGGAGATTCAATGTAAGCATCATTGTTTGCCGTATATACGCCTGACAGATTTGTTGCCCAAAGCTTTTCTCCAGAAAATGCTGAATTTGGACCGGATGTTGGAATTCCCCATTCCCAGCAGTTTTCCTTTTCTTCTTCAGCTCCTGTTATAAATCCGCCATTATCTTTTTCAAAATCTGTTCCAAATAGTATATTTGTATTGAGAGGTGTTGCTGATACTGCATCGCTTAAATTGCTTTCATTACCTGAAAGATCCACTGCTGAAACCTTATAGTAATAATTTGTTCCAAATTCAACTTCAGTATCTATGAAGGCATTATTAGCAGTTGTCCCAATTAGCTCATACTCTCCTTCACTTTCCAGTGAACGATATACATTGTAGTGGGATACATCTGCATCTGCTGATGGTTCCCATCTTAGCTTAATGCCTGTTGGACCAGCTACTGCCTCAAAACCGTTAGGTATAGCTGGAGGTTCCATATCACTTGCTCCTACTAATCGAACATTGTCAATATACCATCCATGTCTTGGCATATACAAAATTGCAGATGTCAATCTAAAAGCTACAAATATTGGATTTTGGGAACCTATATAATCCCTTAGGTCTAAAACATACTCTTTCCACTCCATGCCATCCCCTGACAAAGGCGCTCTTGCTTCTCTCCATGTTTCGCCAAAGTCATCTGATATGAGAAGGTATATGAAGTCTCGGTCTGCTTCCGTTTCATACCACTCATGGAATCTCAGTGTAGCTGAAGGCAAAGTGCTATCCCTTAAATCTATTGGAGGTGTTATTAGCCAGTCATTTGCAAAATCAGGATAAATTCCTTTTAAGTTAGTTCCTGCTACCTTCTCTCCTTCAAATGGTTCCACAGCAATAGTTGGTTCTCCCCATTCCCAGCTGCCTCCAAACAGCCAGCCTATAGGCTTTTCTTCAAACCCGGTTTCATATTCGTCTGGCACTATTCCAAATAACAGGTCTATCTTATAATCTTTAGTTGCTGCTTCCACTCCGGTATAATCCTTTGCCCTTATCTTATATATAATGCTATTTCCTATTAACATATCGTTGGTTATGGTAGCTTTGTAAGTGCCATTCTTATAGTCTCCTGATATTCTTTCCATTGGAATTAACAGCCAATAGGATTTTCCATCCTGCTTAACCAGCAATTCTACTTCAGTTACTGATACATCATCTGATACCTGTGCAATTATATCAATGTTTTCAAGTCCCTTATAGGCTTTAAAATATTCCTGCTCATGAACTATGACTGCCTTTCCTGTATCCTCCTTATCCTGCAATACCCTGCCATCTATATATCCTATATCTGTAGCACCGGAAAGCACAGCACTATAGGCATCTACCAGGCCGTAACCATATCCAAAGTTGGGGGACTGTGGATATTCATAATCAGTTAATGGTACTGCAGTGCTTGTTAGTATATCTTCTATTTCGTCTACAGTTAATGACATATTGGAAGACAATAATAATGCCACTGTACCACTAACATGTGGTGCTGCCATGGAGGTTCCTGATATACTTCCATATCCATCCGGCATTTCACCTGGAATAAATGTTGCAATAGAGGACCTGACATTGACTCCAGGGGCTGATATTTCCGGTTTAATTAAGCTTTCATCATAAGGTGAAGGACCTAGTTTTGAAAAATATGCCCTCATATTGCTTGCATCCGTTGCAGCTACTGCAAAGGATTCCGGATAATTTGCAGGATTTGAAATTGATCCTGGCCATGGCAATGGTTCTCCTGGTAATTGGTTGCCTGCAGAAAATACCGGAAATATCCCAGCTGCTCTCCAGGATCTTACAGCATCCCTGAACCAGTCATCAATGCCATCCAATCCACCCCATGAGTTATTAACCACATCTGGAGCATTATCTGAATTGCCTCCTGGTGCAAGCATCCATTCTGCAGCCTCCAGTATTATGTCATCTGTTGTACGCCCTGTTGCATCAAATATTCTTGCTGCTATCCACTTTGCTCCTGGTGCCACACCTATTTTATTGCTGCCATCTGCTTCTTGTCCTACCATGATTCCCATTACATGAGTTCCGTGATTATCTAAATCCTCTGGCAGTTCTGTGCCATATACTGGATCAAACCAGTTACCTTCTGGGTTAACTTCCCCTGTTTCAGGATTATAGCCTCTCCACTTATTCTGCAATGCAACATGTGTCCACTGTACTCCTGAGTCAATATTTGCTACTACAACTCCTGTTCCGTCAAAACCTAATTCCCAAACCTTATCAGCTCTTATTTTTTCTATATTCCACTCCACACCTCTTGCATCCGGTACAACTTCTCCATTTATTTCAAGCTTGTCCAATTTATGAACCTTATTTTTGTAAATCTTTTCTACTTCAGGCCTTAGAGAAATATTTTCTATTACATCTTTTTTAGCTTTTACATATACCATGTTAACAATGTAATAAGGCTTAAACTCCATTACATTGCTTTTCTGCTGTTCCTGCCTTAAGTAGCTTAATAAATTCGCCTGACTTGCCTCTGCTTTATCCTTTAATGCATCTACTACTCCTCTTCTTACTGCCAATTTGACATTATATGGTGTTAAGGATGATAATAATGCTTTTCTTGTTGCCTCTGCTACCCTTTCAGCATTAACCTGGTCTTTTAGATAAACAAGTACTTCTACTACATCCTCCTTCTTCATGTCTTCCATTACTTCAGGCATGATTTTGGATTCAGCTTCCCTAAAATCTCTGCTGGATAGTCCAAACGGATTATTATCTGCATATGCAAAGGATGAAAAACTACCCAACAATAACACCATTGCAATTAATGCTGATAGTGCTTTTCTTACATTTCTAATTCTTGGCATATGATGGTTACCTCCTTTTTTATGAATATTTTTTTATTTATTATGTAAGTACCAATTGATGTTCAGTTTTCTCTGATAAATATGTTATGTATTTGTTAATAAACATCATATATTCTATATATTTCCTATATTATTACTCTATTATAAAGCTATAGTATTGTACAGTCAAATATATTTCAAATATTTCAAATATATATAATATTGCCCGTATTTACAATAATCCCAGTATTTATAATATTCGCGATATTTAAAACAGTAGGTTCCAAGTGTGATATTAAGAAAGCCCTAGAAATCCTAGGGCTTTCCTTTTAAATGTAGCATATTCCATGGCATTTAATCTAATCACTTGACATATATGGTAGTCCTGCCATTTTCATCATAATATACTAATTCATCTGGCAGTGCATCCAGTCCTACTATCTGTCCTTCATGATTTACTATTAAATCTGCAGCAAGCTTGATGTATATATCATTTCCTTCATTAAAGTAATCGATAAGCTTCATTTGAACATCGCTGTTATTATTCAGATAGTTGATATCATATGCTTCATCCCCTACTATAACTGCATTGACTGGCAGGTTTTCCATTGGCTGCACACCTTCACCAATTACAGTTACTCTTCCTGGGGCTACGGCTTTTACTTTATTGCCAGCCTGGTCTATGAATTCAAACTCTACCACGCCGTCTATTACAGCAAAGCCTTCAGGTATCACCAGTGTACCTACATATAGTCCTGGCTCTTCTTCAACCATTGGTATCCCGGCATGATTATCACCTGATGTGTTGTAGGCAGCTCCTAGCCTGAAGTAACCCTGTCCGCCAGGTTCAGAATTGAAACTAACTGTTAAGGTATCTCCTTCAAATAGTATTATGTCCTCTGCTGGCACCATATTTGTTATAGATGGTCCTTCAACATCCACTATTACTGTTCTTTCATCATAGGCCATGTTGCCAGCATAATCTACTGCTGCAACAATTATTTGGAATTCTCCTTCCTCAGCCATCAGCCTGTGGTCAAAGCTTCCATCCTCATTTACTGTTGCTTCCTCTCCATTTATCAGTAGCTTTGCAATTCCATTGTTATCAGCAACATTTCCTATTACATGAATAGCTCTTTTGTTCATTATGGTACCGTCTATTGGGCTATCTACCACTAGAACTGGTGATTCCTTATCCTTTATAACAGTTAATTCCCATGGCTCCGTTTCACGTCCTTCAAGTTCAGCAGCTATCTTTATGTTATTTGTTTCCTCTGGTAGCTCTACTTCTACTGAAAATGCAAGATTATCACTATCAACAGCATAAGCTACTGTATCGTTTACATATACATTGACCTTACAATGGGTATTTACTGTCCCTTCTATAGTAATAATATCCTGATTTGTATAGTTAACCTTATCAAGGTTGGTTATTGTTGGAGTGAATACATAGTTTTCCATTACCGCTCTTATCATCAATCCACCATCTCCACCTTGGTTCTTCATGTATTCAAATACTCCATCTAAGTTCACATAAGACCTGTCTTCATATGGTGAATTACTATCCACGCCAACTCCAGGACAGTAGTCTCCAATATGATCCTGTACGGTGGTAATATAGAAGTCCCTATCTGTTGAAAACTCAAATACTGACAGGTCTATATAGTTCCATTCCCCTCTTATAAGGTTGTTTACAAATATTGGCTCTCCAACCTTATATGGTACTCCGTTTTCATAGGTGCCGTAAATTGTAAATCCAAGCCTGTTTCCTCCAGGTGATGGCCAGCTATCATTCCAGATGTAAATATTTACTCCTTTAACAGTACCATAGCGCTCTGGTGTAAACCTGACTGCCAGTCCATTTCGTGCATTTCTGGCTACAGTTCCTATTTCACCAGTTCCATCATCATATATTATTTCATCCTTGTATCCTACCAGCCTCTCCAATCCTAAATCCACTAATGTTATATCATCGCCATTTACTGTTATGCTTTCAAATTCTCCCAGATGGAACCCCTCTGCCTTAACTTTAAGAGTATAGGTTCCTGCTATTACATTATCTATTGTAAAGCATCCATTTTCATCTGTAACAGCTACTGGTAGTTTAGGATCTTCTATTACTCTTACTTCAGCATAGGCTATTGGATCCTGATAATATCTGTCAAACACCCTTCCTTGAATAATTCCTCGTGGTCTAGGCTCCAACAGGAAATTCTGCACTGTAGTTTCATCTTCCAATACTGTTACTCTGGCTTCCTGAGAGAAGTAGCCATAAGCTTCCGCTTTAAGAGTATATTCTCCAGCTGGTACTTTTATAGAGTATTCCCCAGTAATAGGGTCTACCTTGACGCTTATTCCATTTTCCAGTATTGTTACCCAAGCATCATCAGTTGTAATGCCACTGCTGGATAGAGGGATATTTTGAACATCAGCATCTTTAACAACTTCAAGGTTTATGATATCATTTCCTGTTAATCTGTGACTAAATGTTGCTGGATTTTCATATTCCACTGCCTTGATTTCATCTTCCAGTACATCCGTCTGTCCTGTATTGAGATTCTCCAGTGTTGTATCCAATTCCACAATTCTCACATCATCAATATACCAGCCAGGAGCAGTGGATGAAACATCTGAGTGGAAGAAGAACCTTATCTTAATATCCTGTCCCATGTAATCGGATAAGTAAATCTCTTCATTTCTCCACTCTCTAATACTTCCGCCATATTTTCCATTATCTGTAGGTGTAATGTTGGTCCAGGTTTCTCCTCCATCACTGGAAACAAGCACCTGCCCATAGTCTGGCATGCTTGGTATATTCTCCATATCCACCCAATGTACAAATGCCAGTACGGAAACATTATCAGCCGGTAAAGTGATGGTAGGGCTTTCAATATATGCATCTGTTCTGTTTGGATAGTATCCTACAAGGCCTGTTGCCCATAGCTTCTCTCCTGAATAGGCTTCATTTGGCCCTGACAATGGAATTCCCCATTCCCATGGGTTATTTGTCCCGGCAGTAACACCTGTGATAAATCCTCCATCATCTTCCTCAAAGTCTTCAAAGTATATTGTTTTTATCTCTGGCATCAGGCAGCTTACTTCATTGGTAAATCCACTCATGTTCCCAGAGGTGTCAATAGCTGCAACCTTATAATAGTATGTTAAACCAGGTTCAACTGCAGTATCCATGAAACTGTTGACAGTAGGCTGTGCAATTAGCTCATAGCCTTCTCCTGACTGCAGTGAGCGATATACCAGATAGTTGGCAAAATCAATATCTGTTACAGCAGTCCAGTTCAGCATAATTCCCGTTGTAGAAACTTCCGCTACCAAATCAGCTGGGCTGGCAGGTGGTTCATTATCTGCGCCATAAAGGCGTACATTATCAATATACCAACCCTTATATACAGTTACATAGTCGCTGTCTAAACAAAATGCTACAAATATGGGGTTAGGTGAACCTATATAGTCCTCCAGATTAATCATTACTTCTTCCCAGCCATTGGAACTGCCTGTGTATACAGGTCCTACCTGCTGCCATGTTTCACCATAATCATCAGTTATCATAATACGGCCTTCATCCCATCTGTTTTCTATGTCATACCAATGATGAAACCTGAGAGATGCTGTTGGTAATGATCTATCCCTTAAATCTATTGGAGGTGTAATCAGCCAGCTTTCAGTTTCAAGGCTATAGTTATCTCCCAGTACTGTACCTGCAAGATTTTCACCTTCATATGGAACAGGATCAAATCCAGCTACAGGCTGGCCCCATTGCCAATCACCTTCAAATCTCCAGCCCAGAGGTTCATCCTCAAATCCCTGGAAGTATTGTCCTGGAATTACTCCGAAGATTATGTTTATTGTGTATTCTGGAGTTGATACTACTGTTTCGGAGAAATCCTTTGCCAGTATCTTGTATTTAATGCTGTTTCCCGTTAGCAACTCTCTGGGTATTATCCCTTCATACACTCCATCCTTGTAGTTGCCTGAAATCATATTCATAGGTATCAAATACCAATAGCTCTCATCCTGCTTTTTGACCAATAGCTCTACTCTCCTTATGGAAACATCATCTATTACCCGTGCCTGTATTTTTATATCTCCTACTACAAGTGTTTCAAATATTTCCTGCTGATGAATTATTTGGGCTCCAGCTACATCCTCTCCTTCAACCAATACAGTACCGGAAATCTCGCCTGTTCCAGGAGTTGCTTTTATCACTGCATCATATGCATTTACCATTCCATATCCATACCCGTAGTTTGGCGATTCTGGATAATCATCATCTATCAGCGGGTCTGCTGTTTCTATTAATATCTGTTCTATTTCATCTATTGTAAGGGATGCATTTGCTGACAGCATAAGGGTTATTGTTCCTGTTATATGTGGTGCTGCCATGGATGTTCCTGAATATCTATCTGTATATCCTCCTGGTATGCATGAATATATGTTTACACCTGGAGCTGATATTTCAGGTTTAACCAATGTTTCATCATAAGGTGATGGACCAAGCTTTGAAAAGCTTGCCCTCCTGTCATTTCTGTCTACTGCTGCTACTGCAAAGGATTCTGGATAATTTGCAGGAACTGATATTGAGCCTGGCCATGGCTCTGGCTCTCCTGGCCTTTGATTTCCTGCAGAAAACACTGGAAATATTCCTGCTGCTCTCCAGGCTCTTACAGCA
>DUMS01000001.1 GCA_012839745.1 Tissierellia bacterium | reverse complement strand
GGGCACTTAATTGGTACAATTTTTTGCATGAGGACTTCATCCTTTCTGGGAGGTATAGTTTTTTTGGCAAAAACATTGTACCACAGAGGATTGAAGTCCTCAATTTTCATTTAAGTTTACAGAGCGGTAGAATAAGAAAGGAGTAATTAAATGAAAAGGGTACGTTTTATATTATTACTAATGCTTACTGTTATTCTCCTTTCCAATACTCTGGTATACGCAGAACCAGTTAAAATGGATTATAAAGAATTTTTGGATAAGATGAAAGAAAGTTATTACAGAGAAACAGGAAAAACCTTCGATACACCAACACCTATATTTACGGTAAAGATGAACGGAGAAACATATATAGTAAGACCTTTCTTTAAGCCTTATAAACAAGGAGAAAAACCAGAATTAGACGATGTTTTGTACGAAAATGATTCAAGACTAATACCATCCTATATAACTGTTCCTGTAGGCACTAGTATTACATTTGAAGATGCATCAATAGGTGGCGATGGAAGGGGAATAGCAGTAAGAGAATGGTAGATATATTTTAGGGATGAGGACTATAACGAATACGACAGGATTATAACAGTAGATAAAACCAAAAAGCACACTGTAACTGCTGATAGGGAAGGATATATTTTAGCTTTTCTTAATGTATATGATACGTTCGAATACAAGGGATTTCACAACTGGTCTGAAAAAGGGAACTGGAGAACAACCTATGTCCCACCTGAATATATAAATGATGAATTTCAAATAACGGGCTGGTACTATACAGTAGAGAATATAAAATAAGACAGAAGAACCGTCCCTCTGTCTTATTTTACATACAACAATACCCCTGCCAGAAACCCAAGTATTATGCCAATGGAAGAAACCCTGCCCTTGTGCAGGGTTTTTGCATTTGGTATCATCTCATCGCATATTATGTACAGCATGGTTCCTCCTGCAAAGGATAGGCATAAAGCTATAATCTGAGGGGAGAAGGTGCCCAGGTATCCCCCTAAAAATGCCCCAAATCCCGTTGGAGCTCCAATGAGAAGCGTGTACAATATAATTTTAAGAGGGGAATCTTTGTTTATTTTCATGGGCACTGCCATTGCCACGCCTTCAGGAATATCGTGAACCAGCATTGCCAGTGCAAGGGTTGGGCCTAAGCTTGACATGGTGAGAAAGCTTGAGCCTAAGGCCAGCCCTTCAGGGAAATTGTGTACGGCAATGCTTATTCCCAGCAATATGCTGCTCTTTACATACGGGTTTTCCCCAAGCCTGTTGGTATAGCCTTCTACCAACAGTATAAGCATTATGCCCAGGGCTACTCCACCAACTACAGTGAACATATTGCCTGATACATAATAGGATTCCGGAATGAGATGAAATGTTACAATAAAAAGCATGAATCCTCCGGTAAGGCCTAATAAAAAGCTCATCATCCTTTTGGTGTTTTTTATAAACAGGGAAACAACTCCTCCAAGGCCAGTACCAATAACTCCAACCAGAAACCCGATAACAGTTATATCAAATATATCAAACATAATCTCACCCTTTCTATTTATTAATATTCTTTTAACATGACCATCAGAACAAATTTTAGTTGTAAACAGTCAATTGTTTAAATAAATATTAAAATGATGTATAATATATATTTAAAAGATTGAAAGAAAGGAAAAGCTTTATGGAAACCAGAATCATAAGGATAAATGAACATAACCCTGAACCTGAGTTAATAATGGAAGGGGCAAGATACATAAAAAAAGGGAAACTTGTGGCATTTCCAACGGAAACTGTATATGGGCTTGGTGCAAACGGATTGAACGAGGAGGCAGTTAGGAAGATATTTGCTGCAAAGGGCAGGCCTCAGGACAATCCCTTAATACTCCACATTTCCAAAATAAGCGAAATAAAGCCTTTGGTAAAATCCATACCAAAAGAGGCTGAAATACTCATGGAGGAGTTCTGGCCAGGACCGCTGACTATTATATTTGAAAGGAGCAGTCTGGTGCCCGATGTTATTACAGCAGGCATTGATACAGTTGCCATAAGGATGCCAAATCACCCTGTTGCACTGGAGCTGATAGAGGCAAGCGGAGTGCCCATTGCTGCTCCATCTGCCAATACATCGGGAAAGCCCAGCCCTACCCTGGCTGAACACGTAATAAAGGATCTGTACGGTAAAATAGACATGATAATTGACGGAGGTGCTACAGGTGTAGGCCTGGAATCCACTGTACTGGACCTGACAGGAGATGTGCCTATGATTTTAAGGCCAGGCGGCATTACACTGGAAGCCATAAAATACTTTATTCCAAATGTGGAGATGGATTTAAGCATAATAAGCAGCAGTGATAAAATAATTCCAAAATCGCCTGGACAGAAATACAGGCACTATGCTCCTAATGCAGATATGATAGTGTTTACTGGCAATATTGAAAACATAGTTGAAGCCATCAGGAATAAGGCTAAAGAGTATGTTGATTCGGGCAAATCTGTGGGTATAATGGCAACTGATGAAACAAAAAATAGATATGATGAAGGAATAGTAATATCGATAGGAAGCAGAAGGAACAAAGGCACTATAGCCCATAACCTGTTTAATGCACTAAGGCAGTTTGATGAGCTGGGAGTGGATATAATACTTTCAGAAGGGGTGGAAACAGGCAGCATTGGGACTGCCATTATGAACAGGCTGAAAAAATCTTCTGGAGGAAATATAATAGAAGTGTAAGGGGAGGTAATATGAATATACTGTTTATCTGTACTGGCAATACCTGCAGAAGCCCCATGGCAGAAGGGCTGTTAAAGGACATGGCTGAGAAGAAGGGAATTGAATTAAATGTAACTTCAGCAGGAATATTTGCATTTGACGGGGAGGAAGTATCCAGGGATGCTGTTGACGCTATGAAAGAGGAAGGAATAGACATAAGCCAGCACAGGGCAAGAATAATCCATAAGGATCTGGTGGAATCAGCTGATTTGATACTTACAATGAGCAGGTCCCATAAGATGGAACTTCTGAGGAAATACGATTTTCTTAAGGGTAAGGTATATACCTTGAAGGAATATGCCTATGGCAGGGAAGAGGATATATCAGACCCCTTTGGAATGGGCATTGGCGCCTATAGAAAAGCCAGGGAAGAGATAAAGGAGGCACTGAGAGAGATAATTGACAAAGGACAATTGAAATAAGACAGAAGAACCGTCCCTCTGTCTTATATACAGGAGGAGGTAGTGAAATGAAGATAGGACTTGGAAGCGACCATGGAGGCTATGAGCTTAAGGAATATATAAAGGAGTATCTAAAGAAGCAGAATATTGAATATATAGATTATGGCACTTATTCCCAGGAATCTGTTGATTATCCTGACTATGGGGAAAAACTATCAAAAGCTGTTGTATCTGGAGAAGTGGACAGAGGAATTGCCATATGTGGCACAGGCATAGGAATATCCATAGCATGCAATAAGGTGAAGGGAATAAGGTGTGCCCTCTGCGGAGATACCTATTCTGCAAGGATGAGCGTTGAACACAATAATGCCAACATACTTGCATTGGGAGGCAGGGTTATAGGGAAGGATCTGGCAATTGAAATAGTATCTGCCTGGCTAAGCGCCAAATTTCAAGGCGGAAGGCACGAAAGAAGAATTAATAAAATTTCTAGCATTGAGTCCAATTTATGATATAATTATACAGGAAATTTGAAAACAGATTATTCAAGATGGGTATAGAAAAGCTTCTTAGGTGAAATACAATCCTCATGGAGTTTTTCTGATACATAAAGAAAGGAGTTTTTTTTATGGGGAAAGTTGTTGTACTGGATCATCCATTGATAAAGCATAAACTTACATTCATAAGGGACAAAAATACAGGCCCTAAGGAATTCAGGGAGCTGGTAAAGGAAGTTTCAACCCTGATGGCTTATGAGGTTACCAGGGACCTGACTTTGGAGGAAGTAGAAATAGAAACTCCATTAGCCAAAACAAAATCTCAGGTTATATCAGGGAAAAAGCTGGGCCTTGTTCCTATTTTAAGAGCAGGACTGGGTATGGTGGAAGGAATGCTGGATTTGCTTCCTGCAGCCAAGGTAGGCCATATTGGCCTGTACAGGGACCCTGAGACATTAAAGCCTGTGGAATACTATGTAAAGCTTCCTGAGGATGTAGGTGAAAGGGAGCTTATAGTATTAGACCCAATGCTGGCTACAGGCGGGTCTGCCGATGCAGCAATAAAATTCCTTAAAAAGAGAGGAGCCCAAAACATAAAGCTGGTATGCCTGCTGGCAGCACCAGAAGGGCTGGAAGTAATTCAGAAGAACCATCCTGATGTTGATGTGTACCTGGCTGGCATTGATGAAGGATTAAATGACCATGCCTACATAGTGCCAGGAATTGGAGATGCAGGAGATAGGCTATTTGGTACCAAATAGTAAGCGGGCTAAAATTTAGCTCGCTTCACTATTTGTATATGATAAAATACATCCATATTTTTCAGAAAGGAAGTTAAAGCATATGATTTTAGGCGTAATAGGAGGTATGGGACCTTTAGCTACCTGCAATTTCTTTGAAAAGATAATAAGGCTAACTAGTGCAGATAAAGACCAGGACCATATTCACGTAATCATTGATAACAATACCAGTATACCAGACAGAACAGACTATATTCTTGGACATGGCACAGACCCCAGGCCTGAGCTGATAAGGTCGGCAATAAAGCTTGAATCAATGGGCGCCGATTATATAGCCATACCTTGCAATACAGCTCACTACTTCTATGAGGACCTTATAAGGTATACAAATGCAAAGGTTATAAACATGATAGAAGAAACTGCTATGTACTTAAAGAAAGCCTACCCAGAATATAGGGATTATCTTTTGCTGTCGACGGAAGGGACCTATAAATCGGAAATATATAAAAAGGCTTTTGAAAAGCATGGTTTAAAAATTATAGAACCCTCTTATGAGGACAAGAAGACGGTAATGGGCTGGATATACAGCGTAAAATCATCAGTTTTCAATGTCACTTCAGAGGACTTTGAATCCCTTGTAAGCAAATATGTTGAAAAGAAGGGTACTCCAGTTATACTGGGGTGTACAGAATTGTCCACTCTGGCAGATAGAATAGATTTAACATTTAAATATGTGGACCCCCTTTTGATACTGGCTAAACGCTGTGTTGAAATTCATCAATCGGTAGGCTAAATAGTATTGTCAAAACCTAATTTGAAAAAATATTGAAAAATAGAAGAGATGACATATTATACATGTATAGCATGTCATCTCTTTTCATGTGTACACATAATATAAATTATGTGTCTAAAATAATGTTGAATTTCTAAAAAAATAATTTCTTAATATGAATTCTTAGAGTCTTTGACAAATAACAAAAAAAGATATGGTGCAAACTTTTCGATAATAACAAATACATAGATTAATTTTATATTTACAGTTGAATTGACACTCCCCATGACTAAAGTCAGGGGATTCTCTGGTGATTAAACGCCAGTCCATTTCTGGTAGGCAAGTATGACCCAGAGTTAAGGGTGTGTCATCACCCCTCCCTAGGCAGGTCATATAG
>DUMS01000080.1 GCA_012839745.1 Tissierellia bacterium | reverse complement strand
CTCCTGGCCTTTGATTTCCTGCAGAAAACACTGGAAATATTCCTGCTGCTCTCCAGGCTCTTACAGCATCCCTGTACCAGTCATCAATGCCATCCAATCCACCCCAGGAGTTGTTTACCACATCTGGTGCTGCATTAGGGTCTCCACCTGGATGTAGCATCCATTCTGCTGCATCCAGCAATATCTGATCCGTTGTATATCCATATGCATCAAATACTCTTGCAGCAATCCATCTTGCTCCGGGAGCTACTCCTATAGGATTGCTTCCATCAGGTTCACTGCCAACTGCTGTTCCCATTACGTGGGTCCCATGACCATCTAAATCTTTTGGTAAGCTATCACCATATACTGGGTCAAACCAGCTCTTTGATGAATCAATTTCTTCCGTTTCAGGATTATATCCTCTCCACTTGTTCTTCAATGCTGGATGAGTCCAGTCCACTCCTGTATCAAGGGATCCTACCACTATGCCTGTCCCATTAATGCCTAAATTCCATACCTGGTCTGCACCAATCCTTGTTATATTCCATTTTGGTTCAGTGCTTTGCAATTCCAAATCTGCATCTTCTGCTTTTTCAAATTCCATCTTATAAATCTTATTCTTGTATATCTTTGCCACTTCTAATCTATAGGAAATGTTTTCTACCACTTCTCTGGTAGCCTTAACATAAACCATATTCACTATGTGATATGGCTTGTATTCTGCAACATTCCCCTTTTCCTTTTCCCGTTCCAAATAGCTTAATAGATTTGCCTGAGTTGATTCTGCCTTATCTTTTAACGCTTCTACTACGCCTTTTCTTACCTCCAGCTTGGCGCTGTAGGGAGTCATGTATGAAGATACTGCATCCCTTGTAGCTTCAGCTACCATTTCCGTATCTACCTGCTCCTTCATATATACCAGTACTTCTGCAAACTCCTTGCTTTCAAAATCCTCCATTACTTCAGGCATAATCTTGTTTAATGCTTCCTGTTGAAAATCCAATTTACTAAAATTAATCTGGCCTTCCTGTGCATAAGCAAATGATGAAAAAGTACCCAGTATCATTATCGCGGTCATTAACAAGGACAATACCTTTGTTAATTTCTTAATACTTACCATTTAAGTATTTACCCCCTTTAGTTTTTGATGAAAATTGTACAATTTTCATCTCCAAGAACTTCATTAAATACCTGGCAACCTGATATATCCGATAGCTATTGGTTGAGCTTTTCATATATCATAGGGTACCCTTCTCTGGAGTAGTAAGTCAATAAACCGGGCAATGCCTCATCTGAATCCACCAATTCGCCATTTAAGTTCACTATTACATTTGAGCCAAGCTTTATATATATTGGGCCATTCCAGCTAATCAGCTTAATTTGTGCATTGCTGTCATTGTTCAGGAATTCAATATCAAATGCTTCATCTCCTACTATTACTGCATTAACAGGAAGTTTATCCATTGATATTCCAAAAATGGTTACTCTACCTGGTGCTAGGGCAACCTTTTCATTTCCAAATGGATCAATGAATTCAAACTCTACAACTCCGTTTTTTATAGCAAATCCTTCTGGTATATCCCAGGTTCCTATATATAGTCCTGGTTCAGCTTCTGTCATTGGAATGCTTATTCCTGTTGTACCTTGTGGAGATATATCCAGCAATATTCTGAAATAGCCTTGTCCGCCTGGTTCTGCTGTAAAGCTGACTTCCACTGTGTCCCCCTGGTAATAGGTTACATCTTCTGATGGCGTCATGTTTGTTATCTCTGTTCCATCCAAATTGACCATCACTGTTCTTTCAACAGTAGTAACATTTCCTGCCAAATCAACAGCTTGAACTGTTACCGTATTCTCTCCTGGGTTTACAAATATTCTCTCATTGAAGTCTCCATTGGCATCTACAAAAGCTTCCATACCATTAATCAATACTCTTGCCAGCCCTCTGTTGTCACTAGCATTACCTGTTACGTTAATTACCTCTTCATTTACCTTTAGATTATCCACCGGTTCATCTACCGTTAATACTGGCTGAACCTTATCCTTTATTACCCTGATTACTGGGGATGGTTCTGTTTCTCTTCCATTGATTTCAGATGTTATCATTATAATATTTTCATCCTGTGGCAAATCTATCTCCACTTCAAACGCTAACCCTTCACTATATGTTGTTTCAGCCAATTCGCCATTTATATATATGTTAACCTTGCTGTCTACTTCAGCTACCCTTCCTTCCAAAACTATGCTATCCTGATTGGTGTAGTTTTCCTCATCAAGATTGGTTATTACTGGAGTTGGCAGGGATCTCTCCACTATTGCTCTTATCATCAGCCCTCCGGAAGCTCCCTGAGTGCTCATCAAATATAATTCACCGTTAAAGTTCATATAGGACCTGGTTCCAGTTGAATATAAATCCACACCTACAGCTGGGCATTCCCATCCAACTCTGTCTTGAATTGTTGATATATAAAAGTCTCTGTCCGTATAGAAGTTAAAGCTTGACAGGTCAATTATGTTCCAGGCTCCCCTTACCAAGTTATCTACAAATATTGGTTCTCCAACCATATATGGATTGCCATATTTATCTGTACCATAGATAGTAAATCCTAATCTATTTCCTCCTGGAACCGGAAAATCTTCTCCTCTAAGGTAAACATTAGCCTTTGTAACCTTGCAGTACTCACTTGGTGTAAATCTCACAGCCAGTCCATCTTTTGGCTCATTTAATACCAGAGCATTTTCATCAGTTCCATCATCATAGGCTATTTCATCTTCGAACCCTACAAACCTTCTCAAGCCTAGCTGAACTACTGTTGTATCATCGGCATTTACAACAATATCCTTAAATTCTCCAGGATCAAATCCTTCAGCTATAACCTTTAAAGTATAGGTTCCTGCTATAACATTAGGAATTGTAAAATACCCATCTGCATCTGCGTAGGTTATACCTACTTTGGGGTCTTCTGCAATTCTAATCTCTGCATAGGACGCCGGATCGCTGTAGTATCTGTCTACAACCCTGCCGGTTATAGTTCCCCTTGGTCTGGGTGCTAACATGAAGTCTTGAGTAATGACATCTCCTTCATTTACAGCTATTGATACCTCTTCAGGATAATATCCATATGCTTCAGCAACTAAAGTGTATTCACCAGCTGGGACTATCATAGTAAACTTGCCTGTAACAGGGTCTACCTTGACGCTTCTGCCAGTTTCCAGTATTGTTACATAGGCTTCATCTGCTGTTATTCCTGTACCATACATAGAAATGCCTTGTATTTCAGCATCTTCAACAATTTCATAGCTGTTGGATTCATTTCCTGTCAGCTTATGTCTTCCTGTTATTGGGCTTATACTATGCTCTTCATCTTCTTCTCCAACTGGATCCAGCCATTCTCCCCTCATGGACTGATGTAAATATCCCTGTTCATTATCTAATCCTACTATGCATACATCATCTATATACCAGCCATCGAGCTGCACAGAAATATCTGAATGGAAGAAGAATCTCAGCTTAATTTCCTGTCCCTTATATGCAGATAAAGATATTTCTTCGTCAGACCATGCCTGTATACGGCTGCCGTATTTGCCTCCATTTACCGGTGTTATATTAGTCCAGGTAGCTCCATTATCGCTGGAAATCAATACCTGACCATAATCATATAATGTTGATGTACCTTCCATATCTACCCAATGTGTGAAGGTCAGTACCGATTCTTTGTCAGCAGGCAAATATATTGCTGGGCTTTCTATATACGCATCTGTTGAATTTGTATACGAGCCTGAAAGATTTGTTGCCCACAGCTTTTCCCCTGAAGCTGCTTCCATTGGCCCTGATGTTGGAATTCCCCATTCCCATGGGTTTTCCGTTCCGGATACGACACCTTTGACAAATCCTCCGTCATCCTCTTCAAAATCAGTACCAAATATCACTGTTGTTTCAACAGTTGTAATGGATATCTCATTGCTGAACTCACTTACATTCCCTGAATCATCAACTGCTGCAACCCTGTAATAGTATGTGGTTCCGGGTTCAATATCAACATCCTTAAATCTGTTGTCAACAGGTTCACCAATCAGTTCATAACCTTCTCCTGAGGTTAATGAACGATATACAGCATAATGTGCCAAATCCGCATCATCTACAGGGTCCCATACAAGCTTTACTGCTGTTAATGTACTTTCACCCGTTAAATTCATTGGAGCTGATGGAGCCTCAGTATCTACTTCAATTAATCTCACATTGTCAATATACCATCCTATACTTTGCACAGAAGGGCTGGTACTTAGATTAAACGCTACATATACAGGGTTCTGTGAGCCTATATAGCCTTTAAGGTCAACAATGCTTTCTCTCCATCTTCTTCCTTCCCCGGTTCGAACAGGTCCAACCCGTGTCCAGCTTTCGCCAAAGTCATTTGTCACCAAAACAAAACCTTCATCAAGGTTGTTTTGCAAATCATACCACTCATAAAACCTCAATGTTGCATCTCTTAAGCTAGTATCCCTTAAATCTATTGGAGGTGTTATAAGCCAGTCATTAGCATTATTTGGATACATTCCTCCCAATACAGTTCCTGCCAGCTTTTCTCCTTCAAATGGATCCGGGTCATCTCTAAATGGTACTCCCCACTCCCATGAGCCTTCAAAGATCCAGCCTACAGGATACTCTTCAAATCCTTCAAAATAATCTCCCGGAACTATTCCAAATACAATGTCAATTGAATAATCATCAGACAATACTGCCTCACCTGCATAATCCCTTGCTCTTATCCTGTAAAGAATGCTGTCCCCAATTAGCAAATCAGCTGTTATTGTTCCTTTATATGTTCCTGACTTATGGTTTCCGGATATCCTTTCCATTGGTATTAGTATCCAGTATGTTTTCCCCGGCTGCTTAACCAGCAATTCAACTTCCCTTACTGCAACATCATCTGATACCTCAGCAAATATATCTATATTGGAACCTGGATAAGCTTCAAATATGGATTGTTCATGGTATATTTCAGCATCCTCTATATCTTCGCCTTCCACCAGCACCTTGCCTTTTATTATTCCTGTACCTGGTGCTACTCTACGTACTGCTTCATACGCATTTACCATTCCATATCCATACCCGTAGTTTGGCGATGTTGGATAATCATTGTCTGTAAGCGGGTCTGCTGTTTCTGTTAATATCTGTTCTATTTCATCTATTGTAAGAGATGCATTGGCTGACAGCATAAGTGCTATTGTTCCTGTTATATGTGGTGCTGCCATGGATGTTCCTGAATATCCGTCTGTATATCCTCCTGGTATGCATGAATATATGTTTACACCTGGAGCTGATATTTCAGGTTTAACCAATGTTTCATCATAAGGTGATGGACCAAGCTTTGAAAAACTTGCTCTTCTGTCATTTCTGTCTACTGCTGCAACTGCAAAGGACTCTGGATAATTTGCAGGAACTGATATTGAGCCTGGCCATGGCTCTGGCTCTCCTGGCCTTTGATTTCCTGCAGAAAACACTGGAAATATTCCTGCTGCTCTCCAGGCTCTTACAGCATCCCTGTACCAGTCATCAATGCCATCCAATCCACCCCAGGAGTTGTTTACCACATCTGG
>DUMS01000079.1 GCA_012839745.1 Tissierellia bacterium | reverse complement strand
TTATTCATTAGATAACCACCACCCATCTAATTACAATATATCATAATATTAGATAGGTATCAAATATCTAATAAACCTTCATCCCAATGACTAAAGTCATGGGCTTTCGGCTAGATTTCTTTGTAAGTCCATATATATTTGCACATCTGCCTCTTTAGTCAGCCTATCCAATTCCTCCTGATACTTCTCGTATTTCAAAGCGTTGATTACTTCATCCTTCAAATCTTCAAAGGATTCCTTTCTATCCTCTACCATGACTATATGGTATCCAAGAGTAGTTTTAATCAATCCGCTTATCTCTCCTACCTTCAAACTAAAAGCCGTATTTTCTATTTCCTTATATTCTTCCACCATTGAACCTCTAGTAAAATATCCTAAATCTCCTCCCTTAATGGAGGTTTGAGTATCAATGGATTCAATTGCAGCCAGCTCTGCAAAATCAGCACCTTCTTTTAGCCTTTCAAGAACTTCTTTACCTTTTTCCTCTGTTTTTACCAGTATGTGGCTGGCTCTAACCTTTACAAAGGAGTCCTTATTTTTTTCATAATACTCCCTTACTGTTTCTTCTGACAAATCAATTTGATTGAAAAAGTAATCGCTATGTCTTTGGTACATCAACCCTCTGTAGACTACTTTTCTTAAATATTCATCTGTAATACCCAATTTATCCAGGTATTCCTTATATCCTTCTTCCCCGCCTAGCTTGCTGATATAGTACTCATTCATTGCCCTATCTATATCTTCTTCAGTTACAGCCATATTTAATTTGCTCAGTTCCTTACGCAGTATATTTTCATGTATAATATCAAAGAGCAATTCTTCTCTTAAAAAACCCTCGACGGTTAACCCTTTTTCAAGCTCCTGGCTGAGAAAATCCTCTCCAAACTGCTTTATATTCATATTTCTCTTCATTTCAAATTCTTTATCAAATTGTTCCTGAGTAACCTGATATCCATCTATTTCAGCTACAATTCCATCCTTGGAATTATTCTTGCATCCAGCTAAAAATAATAGCATTATTATGGACATCAAGGCTAATATTATGGTTTTTCTTTTAAATTTCAATATTATACATCCCTTCATGCTTTAGTCCTACTTTTATTATAACTTATTTTGCTTACAGTGGAAACTGCTAATTTTCTTAATAATATCCTTAAGTTCAGCCAATATCTGGTTTTTAACCGTATATTTAAATGCTGGTGTTTTTGACAGGTCAAAACTAATCCTTCTTCCATATTCCTCAGACATGAAATGTACCAAATCCGGAGAAATGGATTCTACTGTACTGAATTCCAATATTATATTATTTCCACTTTGGCTTATATTCTGTATCTTAGCCTTGCTTGCCATATTCTTTATATAGGAAATATCCAACAGATTTTCCACTTCCTTAGGCATATCTCCAAACCTGTCAATAAGCTCGTCTACAAGCTCTCTGTAGGATTCTTCATCTGTTATGGCAGCAATCTTCTTGTATACCTCAATTTTTTGTTCTTCATCCTCAATATACCTGGAAGGTATATAGCCATCTACTGAAAGCTCTATGGTTGTATTTACAGTGTCTTCCACTGCATTTCCCTTTAACCTTTTAATGGTTTCATTTAAAAACTTAACGTATAAATCATATCCTATAGCTTCTATATGGCCATGCTGTTCGACTCCCAGAAGGTTGCCTGCTCCTCTGATTTCCAAATCTCTCATTGCAATCTTAAATCCTGAACCGAATTCCGTAAAGTCCTTTATGGCCTTTAATCTTTTTTCTGCAACCTCCGTTAGCACCTTATCCTTTTCATAGGTAAAATAAGCATAGGCAACTCTATTGCTCCTGCCAACTCTGCCTCTTAGCTGGTATAACTGGCTTAGCCCCATCTTGTCTGCATCATATATTATTATTGTATTTACATTTGGTATGTCAAGGCCAGTTTCAATAATTGTTGTACATACCAAAACATTGTACTTGTTGCTTATGAAATCCAGCATTACATTTTCCAGCTGTTTTTCACTCATCTGCCCATGACCTATGACTATATCAGCCTCAGGTACCAGCTTCCTTAAACGTGCTGCAATCTTTTCTATATTTTCTACCCTATTGTAAACGAAATATACCTGTCCTCCACGTTCTATTTCCTTAAGAATGGCTTCTCTTATCATCTGCTCATTGTATTCCACCACATAGGTTTCTACAGGGTATCTTTCCTCTGGAGGCTCATCAATTACACTCATATCTCTGATTCCAATAAGGGACATATGAAGAGTTCTGGGGATAGGAGTAGCTGTAAGAGTAAGCACATCAACATTTTCCTTTAACTTCTTTAAAGCTTCCTTGTGCCTTACGCCAAATCTCTGTTCCTCATCCACAATTAAAAGTCCCAAATCCTTAAACTTCACATCCTTTGACAACAGCCTATGAGTACCTACTACTATATCTATAAGTCCCTTTCTCAACCCATCGATTACAGCTTTCTGCTGGCTTGGAGTTCTGAATCTGCTCAATAACCCTATATTTACCGGAAATGACCCAAACCTTTCCTTCATGGTATTATAATGCTGTTGGGCTAATATAGTTGTTGGAACTAAAAAAGCCACCTGTTTTCCGTCCATTATAGCCTTAAAAGCAGCTCTTAATGCCACTTCTGTTTTTCCGTATCCAACATCGCCACACAGGAGTCTGTCCATAGGCTTATCTTTTTCCATATCCCTTTTAACTTCTTCTGCGCTTCTAATCTGAGCTTCTGTTTCCTCATATGGAAAAGAGTCCTCAAACTGTTTCTGCCATATTGTATCTTTGGAGAAAGCATATCCTTTCTGAGCCTGCCTTTTGGCATATAATTCCAGAAGGTCTTTAGCCATATCCTCTACAGCCTTCTTTGCTCTCTGCTTAACCCTTTGCCATTCAGGGCTTGATAGCCTATTTATCTTTGGCTTAATATTATCTCCACCTACATATTTTTGAATTAGATTCATTTGATCTATTGGAACATAAAGCTTATCATTTCCTTTATAATTAATTGTAAGAAAATCCTTTTTAACACCCTGTATATTTAACTGTTCTATGCCTCCATATAAACCAATGCCGTGATTCTCATGAACTACATAATCTCCTATTTTCAAGTCTGAAAAGCTGATGGTCTCTCCTTTAAGCTTCCTTTTAGGCCTGTTGCTGCCTCTTATGCTTCCAAATACCTCTTTGTCGCTTATTGCAGCAAACTTAATATCTGGATATTCAAAACCTCCATTTATGCTTCCGGGCGTTATAAATACCTGGCTGGATTTAATGTCATGATCATAGTTGTCTACATAGCTGCATGCCAGACCTAAATCTGTTAGAGTAGACTCCAGCCTCTTTCCTCTTTCCTCATTACCTGCAAATATAATGACCTTATAGCCTCTATACTTATAATGCTGCAATTCCTCACTTAACAATTCCATATTATTATGAAATGATTGCATGGACTTTGTTGAAAACCTAACAACTGAAACTGGACTGAAATCACTACTGGCCTTTAGTATTGCTGTATTAACAATGCATATTTTTTCTTCCATTCTGCTTTTAATATGATTATATTTAAATCTTATATTCTCATGTTTTGGAAGTACTTCTCCTAACTGAAGAAGGTCAGAATATTTAGCCAGAAACTGTTCCCTTATGCTTTTAACCCTTTCTTCAATTCGATTAGGCTCATCTATAAACACTATACTGTCTTCTCTAAAATAATCCAGTATACTTGATATATATTCTTCAGGTATATAGGGTACTATCATGTCCATATTGGAAATAGATAGCCTCTCTTTTATCTCCCCAATATAGCCCATGAACTTTTCTTCCAGTTTTTCCTTTACTTTAGAATCCGCCTTCAGATTTTTGACTGTTCTTTCCAAATCCGACGTTATACTCTTTACTATCTTGTCCCTGTACTCATCAAGTACCAAAACCTCTTTTACAGGTGATATGAATACAGAATCAACCATCTTCATTGACCTTTGAGTTTCCAGGTCAAACATTCTTATGGAATCGATTTCATCATCAAACAGCTCAATTCTGTATGGATTTTCGCTGTTAGGCGGAAAAAAATCAATTATTCCTCCCCTGATACTAAACTGCCCTACTGCTTCTACCATGTATTCCCTTTCATAGCCGCAGGCAATAAGCTTATTGGCTAATTCCGACACATTTACCCTATCATCCTGATTTAACCGTATAAAATGATTTTTGTATGTATTTGAATCCATAATCTTATTTAATAGGGCTTCAATATGTGCTACCACTATTATTGGTTCTCCATTTATGATTCTTGAAAGAACTCGCAACCTGTTAATGGTTCTTTCGGAGCTTATAGCATCTACCTTATAGAACATAATATCCCTGTTTTGGAATAGTTCAACTATATTCTCATCAAACTTCTTAATGTCTTCATATATCCTTTTGGCTTTCATTTCATCATAGGTTATTATCAGCATTTGCCTATTGGTATGCTTATTTAGAGCATAGCTAATATGCCCTAGGCTTTCATCTATAATACCATAGGAAGAAATAGGGCTTTTCCTGTTATCAATATTTTCAATCAGCTCCTTGTAGGATATCCAGTTCTTCAAAGAATCTATCAACATATTCTGCATCATATCTACGCTCCTTAAATATAGACCTTAAGCCTAGGAAATTATTCCTAGGCTCTTTTTTTTGAATTAAATTCATTCATTGCTTTATTTATGCCATCTTTTATTATGGTTTCCACAGCCAATGCTGCTCTTTCAATGGCTAAATCTATCTGTTCCCTCTCCTTGACATCAAATCTGCTTAAAACAAAGTCTCCTAAATCCTGGTCTTCTTTTTTCTTCCCTATTCCAATCTTAACTCTGGGAAAATCTTCTGATTGCAAATGATAAATTATGGATTTTAACCCGTTATGTGAACCTGCACTTCCTTTTGCTCTTATCCTTATGGTGGCAAAGTCTATATCAATATCATCCACTATAACTATTATATTCGAAATAGGCATTTTATAGAAGTTATATAAATCCAATACTGCCATACCGCTATTATTCATATAGGTTTGGGGTTTCACAAGCAGTACCCTTTCACTTCCTATATTGCCTTCCCCATATACAGATTTAAACTTTATCTTTTTTATTCTGATATTATTTTTCTCTGCCAGCAGGTCTACTGTATCAAACCCTACATTATGTCTGGTGCCGGCATAGCTACTACCAGGGTTTCCTAACCCTACAACAGCAAACAACATATCACTCCTCTATTAATCAAACAATATACTTACAGATTCATTCAAATGTATTCTCCTTATGGCTTCAGCAAATATTGGAGCTACGCTTACTACCTCAATTTTATCCATTTTCTTCTCTGGTGTTAGAGGTATGGTATCTGTAACAACAAATTTCTCTATTACGGAATCCTTGATCCTTTCAACAGCAGGCCCTGATAAAACCGCATGAGTAGCACATGCATATACCTTCTTTGCACCAAATTCCTTCAAAACACTGGCTGCCTTGGTTATGGTTCCTGCTGTATCAACTATATCATCTACTAAAATTACATTTTTTCCTTCTATTTCTCCTATTACGTTCATAACTTCTGAAACATTTGCCTTTGGCCTTCTTTTTTCTATTATGGCAATAGGCAAATCCAATAGGCTGGCAAAGTTCCTTGACCTTACTACTCCTCCAATATCAGGGGAAACTACAACTGTATTCTTATCTACAATATGCTTAAAGTATTCTGCAAGAATTGGAATGCCAGATAGATGGTCCAGTGGAATATCAAAATATCCCTGTATCTGACCTGCGTGTAAATCCATGCTTATAACCCTGTCTGCCCCTGCTTTTGTAAGCAAATTTGCAACCAGCTTAGCAGTTATTGGTTCTCTGGCCTTTGTCTTTCTGTCTTGCCTAGCATATCCGTAATAAGGAATTACTGCGTTAATTCTTCCTGCAGAAGCTCTTTTTAGAGCGTCTATAAATATTAAAACTTCCATTAGATTATCATTTACAGGAGTCGAAGTTGGTTGTATAACAAATACATCGCATCCCCTTACAGTTTCCGCAATATTGACAAATATCTCACCATCGCTGAATTTGCCTACTTCGCAACAGCCACAATGGATATTCAATTCCTTGCAAATACTTAAAGCCAAATCCTTATGAGCATTACCTGAAAAAATCTTTATTTCTTCTGTACTTAACAATTTTATTCCTCCCATTACTTATCTTTTTTATTTTTCTTTTCAACCCAGCCTGGCTTGTTGACCTGCCTTGCTCTGGCTATGGCTAGTGCATTCTCCTCAACTTCATCAGTAATTGTAGAACCGGCTGCTACATATCCCCATTTCCTTACTACTACCGGTGCAACCAGATTGGAATTGCTTCCAATAAATGCATTGTCTTCAACTACAGTCCTATGCTTTTTATGTCCATCATAATTTACAAATACTACACCACAGCCGATATTAACATTTTTACCTACATCTGCATCCCCCACATAAGCTAAATGAGATGCTTTAGAATTATCTCCAATACTAGAGTTTTTAACCTCTACAAAATTGCCTATTTTAATATTTTTGCCTAGTTGGCTGTTTGGTCGAAGATGAGCATATGGCCCTATATGGCATCCATCATCAACTATGCTCTTCTCAATAGTAGATGAGTATATCTCTACGCCGTTTCCAATGCTGCTATCTTCTATTCTAGTATTTTCCCCAATTATACAATTTTCTCCTATAACAGTATTGCCTATTAGGATTGCGCCAGGATATATTATACTATCCCTACCTATCTGAACTCCAGGTTCAATATAAGTATTGTCCGGATTTATTATTGTTACACCATTTTCCATATGAAATCTGTTGATTCTATTCCTCATTATCCTTTCACAAAATGCCAGTTGCACCCTTGAATTTACACCGTATATTTCAGTAGGATCATCAATTAAATAAGCTCCTACCTTATATCCTTCTTCCTTCAATATGCTTATTACATCTGTAATATAATACTCCCCTTGTGCATTGTTATTGTCGATTCTATCTAAAGCATATTTTAATTCCTTGCCTTTGAAGCAATATATGCCGGAGTTTATCTCCCTAATGTTAATCTCTTCTTCATTGGCATCCTTATGCTCAACAATCCTATTAATATTTCCCTCTTCATCCCTGATTATTCGCCCGTATCCTGTGGGGTCCTCTACATAAGCAGTCAATACTGTAGCATAGTTTCCGCTATCCAGGTGATATTTAACAAGCTTATCAATGGTACTGCCTGTTATCAAAGGAGTATCTCCATATAATATGATTACATTGCTATCATCTTCTATTCCTTCCTTAGCCTGCATAACTGCGAACCCTGTCCCATAAGGATATTCATCCCCGATAGGCTGATTTATGAATACTACATCGCTATCGGAAAAGGCATCCCTTATATTAGCCCCACCATGGCCAATGATGACATAGTTTTTCTGTATTCCCGCTTCCTTACTGGCTTCAACTACATATTCCAACATGGGTCTACCGCATATTCTATGTAAAACCTTTGGCACACTGGATTTCATCCTTGTACCTTCTCCTGCTGCTAGTATTATAGAAATATCCATAACAACACCTCTTTATTATTATCTTGCCCAAATTATATTTTAACCTATTTCTATCATAAGTCCAATTTAAAATTGAAATTTTACAAAACGCCATCATATATATTATAATCATTCCCTTCCACTATTAACAATACAAAAGTAAAAAGGACCTTTTCGGTCCTTAATTACTCGCCATAAGTGCTTTTTCATATTCCTGGAAAATTGCATCCTGTATTTTTTTTCTTGTTTCAGCATTTATTGGATGTGCAATATCCCTAAATTCTCCATCTGCCATCTTTCTACTAGGCATAGCTACAAACAATCCATTTTGTCCATCGATGATTTTAATATCATGAACAACAAACTCATCATCAAGGGTAACGGACACTATTGCCTTCATCTTGCCTTCGTCTGTGATCTTTCTGATTCTGACATCAGTTACCTTCACTGCTCTGTTCACCACCTTCCTTGGGAGTCAAATTGGAATTCCAATAAATATTTTCTATATTCTCTAAATTTTCTAAAAATCCTTCTTATTTTAAAAAATATTTTATTTTTTTTGTGACAATTTATTATTATTTTTAAATGTGGAAATAATTTCTATGTAAACTTAGCATATTAATGGCTATTTGTATTGCTTTTTTGTTGATATAATAATATGATATAATCAAATAGTAGCAAAATCCAACAACATGAATAAAATAATATTAATACCCCACTTGGTAATAATATTTAAAGAAACATTGAATTAGAAAACATAGGAGGTAAATTTATGTTTGTTTTTTCCATAGATGACCACATATATAATCATATACACTTCATAGGAATAGGCGGAGTAAGCATGAGCGGGTTAGCAGAAATACTCCTTGAAGAAGGATATAAGGTTTCCGGTTCTGATATGAATGATAGCTTTATAATAGAAAAATTAAGAAACCTAGGTGCAGAAATTTACATAGGACATAGTAAGGACAACATTAAAGATGCTGATTTAGTGATATATACAGACGCTATATCAAATGACAATGAAGAATTACTGGAAGCTATGAATAGAAATATTAAAGTTGTAGATAGAGCTACTTTCCTTGGTGCACTTATGAGAAACTACAAAAATTCCATTGCTGTATCAGGCACTCATGGAAAGACGACTACTACCAGCATGATCGCCACAATTCTTACCAATGATTCTCTAAATCCTACTGTACTATTAGGAGGCTATCTAGATGAAATTGGAGGAAATGCCCGATTAGGAAGCAGGGAAATATTCCTGACTGAAGCTTGCGAATACAAGGGAAATATAGTAAAATTCTTCCCAAACACTGCTGTTATCCTCAATATGGAAGAAGACCATTTGGATTATTTCAGGGATATTAACCACATAATAGATACATTCATTCAATATAGTAAAAATATCAATGAGAACGGAAATCTAATCATCAACGTTGATGATGAAAATGCCAGTAAAATCATTGAAAATACCAATGCAAATATTATTACCATTGGAATTAATAATAAAGCTCACTATACCGCTGAAAACATATCCTATAATTCAAACGGGTTTCCAAGCTTTATGCTGAAAATAAACTCCAGCTCCATATACCCTGTTAATCTGGGAGTGATGGGAGTGCATAACATATACAACGCCCTTGCCAGCATTGCAGTTGCTGATTCTCTAGGAATTCCTATGGATGTAATATTGGAAAGCCTGAAAAACTTTAAAGGCACTCATAGAAGGTTGGAATTAAAGGGATTTTTAAATGGCATAAAAATTATTGATGATTATGCCCACCATCCAACAGAAATCAAGGCATCATTAAGAGCATTAAGAAATTCTACAAAAAATAGAATATGGTGTATATTTCAACCTCATACCTACACAAGAACAAAAGCACTATTAAATAGCTTTGCTGAATCCTTTGGTGAAGCAGACAAAGTAATTATTCCAGATATATATGCTGCCAGGGAAAAGGATAATGGGATGATACACTCTATTAACCTTGTAGATGCTCTTATAAAGAATGGAATAGATGCAAAATACATGTCTTCATTTGAAAATATAGAAAACTATATATTAAATAATGCTAAAAAAGGCGATATAGTAGTAACAATGGGAGCAGGAAATGTAAATAGAATAGGAGAAGACCTGTTAAAATCCAATAAGAAGGAAGCAATTTAACCCCCTGAAATCAGGGGGTTTTTACATTGTATATATCCTCCAGTATTCTTTTGGTTTCCCTATGATTGGAAATATAATACGACAGAAGAGTACCTCCATATTTCCTGAATTCTGCCCTGCCTGGAAGCATTCCAAATTTTATATCATCTATGCTGATCCCCAAGGCTTTGCTTC
>DUMS01000015.1 GCA_012839745.1 Tissierellia bacterium | reverse complement strand
TCACTATGACTTTACCTGAAACGTATCGTCAAATGGAATATTTAGATCTTTGCGAAGGCGATGTGGAGCAGGAAATTTATGATTTAGGCAAATTTAATTACACCCTCTCCAACAGTAACTTTGTATTTAATAAGGATAATGGTGAAATAACCGTAACAGTTCCAAAGGGAGTTCAATTCATGGAATGCGATTTAACTCTTACATGGAAACTGGACAAGCTTGCTTTCAGCCATTACGATATAACTGTTACTATTCCTCTTGTATGGACAAACCTATCCACAGAGGAATTGAATGAAAGATTTACTGCCAGCCTTCGTGCAGGAAATGCACAGGATGGATATACTACTGTATGGAGCGAGCGTGTAATGAAAAATCAAGAGTTTGACTTGCCAACAGTAGATGAGGTTAAAGCTATATTAGGTGTAGACAGCTATGAAACCGCTCAGTATGGCAATTTGAAATACAGTGAAATCAACGGATATGGAGAGCAGCAAACAAAAGGATTGACCATTTTATGTGATCAAACCTATTACTTTGATGTAACACCAAGGACATATACCTTGACAGTGAAGGGCGTTGAAAGCTCCAATGGAACCAAGGAAGACAGAGAGTTTACTTCTAGGTTTGGAGAAGCTTTTGACCTAAGTTCACTAGCAAATAGCGGAACAAACGATGATGTGAATAGAAACTACACCGCATTCCTGAAGGTTGTAGCTAAGGACAGCAATGGCAAGGAAATTCTTAGAGATGTGAATGAGCCAATAGGCAGAACATTTGCTATGGAAATTCTAGGTGGAGCTACCTATACTGCAACTTATACAGACAACTCAGCTTTAGTTACATTCAAGTTTGAAGGTATTGACCTTGAACCTATTAGAGTTAAAATGAGAAAAGGTGATGTTGCGTCAACAGAATTCTTTGATGAGGAATTATATGCAAGGAATGCCATTGTAAAGAGCATTTCACCAGCTTTTGCTCCTATATCAAGTCCAATCACCTATACAGTAATGTGTGAGGTACAGGAGGTTCCTGTGGTCCTACGTACTATCACCTTTGATACAAAGGGTGGAAGTGATATTGAGCCAGTTTCATACCCTGTAGGTTCTGTAATTGCAAAACCAGCAGATCCTACAAAACCAGGATATACCTTTGATGGCTGGTATAGTGACCCGGATTTGACACAGGTATTTTTCTTCACTACAATGCCAGATGAAGATATTACTATATATGCAAAATGGAGAGCAAATGAATATATAGTAACATTTGATCCAAATGAGGGTACTCTGTCATAAGGTGTTGAAAACACTAAGACAGTTGTATTTGGGGAATACTATGGAGAGTTGCCAGTACCTGTTAAGACAGGTTCCTCTTTCAGAGGATGGTATACGGAACGAACAGGAGGACAGCGAGTAACTGAAGACACAGTTGTTGATACTTACAAGGACCATACTCTGTATGCACAGTGGGGAGAAAAAGCAACTATTGATGAGAGCTGCATTGTATTTATTCCAGATCAGGAATATGATTACAATGGTGAACATCATGAAGCAGCGTATTATATAACAGGTGTTGAGAATGTTGATTTTAGTAGTTTCATCCTAAAATACAAGCGACAAAATTTTGACAGCAGCTGGAGCGATACCGCTATAAATGCAGGTATATATGATGTAAAAGTTGTAAGAGAAGAAGATGAAAACTACGATTATTTTGAACATACCTATACAAGTGTGATGGTTATAAACAAGATAAACCGCACATTAGATTCTAATCCTACAGGAAGTTCATACAAGGCAAATCTTCAGGTAGATAAGCTACCTAAGGATGCTTACCCAGGTGACGGAACTGTGCTATATGCAATCTCAACCAATGGGGCTGTTCCAACATCTGGTTGGCAGGATTCACGTGTATTTATGAATCTGGGAGCTGGTGAATACTACATTTTTGCTATGGTTAAAGAGGGAGAGAATTATTTTGAAACAGATGTTGTGCGAAGTACTAAACCAATAACAGTTAAAGGTATAGATGTAGGTAACACTATGGAATATAGTCTTTTAATGAAAGTAAAGACTAGTGATATAAAAGACGCTGGCACAGATTCTATAATTAGCGGTAGAATATACTTCCTAGATGGAACAAGTACTCAACTGACACATTTTGATAATGATGGTGATGACTTTGAGAGAGGCGACTTAGGTATTTATTCATTAGAAGGGCCAGATTTGCGTGTCCCATGGATGATTGAAAAATTAGAAATTGATTATCAGAAAAAAGGCACTAAGCCTGGATGGCACTGCGAATATGTTCAGCCTTATGTAAGCAAAATGAACTTGGCTTTTCAACGTAAGTTTGTCAATGGGGAAGAGGTTCCAGTTAACCAATGGTTCGGTGCAGAGGAGAATGATAGGAACCATGTGGTTTGGATTGGAGAAACAGATTCCATGAAGCGTGTTATTCAGAAAGTTGGTAACTTCGAAAGCATTATAGAGAACATGTTCTTGAGCAGTAGTGATACTGATAGCTACACCTTCACATATGAAGGATTAGTTATGGATCAATATGGAGGAGATTTTGAAAACTTAATTGGAAAATTTGTACCAGGTCCATATAATGCCTACGATTACTTAAATGCTCCTACATTAAGTATTACATCTGGTGACGAGGAATATGACGATTGTATTGACTACAGAGTTAACAGCTTCAGCATTGACAAAGCAGCTCTTTATGAAGCAATGATGGCAAAGGGTGATACAGAAATAGAATTGACAGTTATATTGCAATTCCCTGAGCGTTCAACTACTTCAGATACTGCTACATGGATTAGAACCATTACAGTAAGAATCGCAGACTAAACTAAAGTATAAATTTAATCGGCATCTATCTAAAAGATAGATGCCGATTAAATAAAAGGAGAAATATTATGAAAAGGAAACTGATTTGTATACTGTTTGCTCTTTTGATATTTTCTCAGCCTATATTTGCTGCTGAATTGTCAAATGGGAATTGTGTAAAAGTTGCTATTATAGACACGGGAATCTCTACAAAGGCAATTAATGCAGAGAGAATTATAGAGGGGTATAATTATATTGATGAAAACAATGATACCGAGGATATAATTGGACATGGAACTGCTCTAGCAGGAGTTATTGCAGGTTCATCCTATATAGGATTAAAAGAAGCATCTTCCAGTATAAAACTTGTTCCGCTGGTATTTCAGACAATGGATGAAGATGGAAAGATACAAAGAGGAAATCCGGTACAACTTATGAAAGTAAGCCTTTGCGTGAAACTGAATACCTTTGTTTGCTTCTTTAGCTATTTCCTTTATTATTAAATCCAGGTCATTCTTTTTTGAATGCTGTACATAACCAATTGCTATGCCTCTAACCAGTTAGCCTTTTTATAATATATAATAAAAGCAATTGAGCTAATGGACCAGGTCAGGGGATACGCCCAGAAAACTACCCTTATGTCTGGTATTATCTTCACCATAATGGTTATGTAGGTGATTCTGATAACACACCAGCTTATTAACATAACATACATTGGAATCTTAGTTTTACCTGCTCCACGAAGTATTCCTGCCAGGCAGTGTGAAAGAGCCAGTAAAAAGAAGAACAGGCTTGTAACCCTTGAGCGCAAAACACCAGCCTCTATGACTTCCGGATCAGAATTGAATATACCTATAAGAGCAGGCGCAAAAATCCATATTAATAAGCCTATAGCCTCTGCCAGTGACATACCAGCTATAATTCCAAAGCGAGCGCCCTGTCTTGCCCTGTCATACTTTTTTGCACCCAGGTTTTGTCCAATAAATGTAGTCAATGCAACGCTGAAGCTTGTAATAGGTAAAAAGGCAAAGCCTTCAAGTTTTGTATAACTGCCACTGCCTGCCATGGCAACTGATCCAAACTGATTAATGCTTGACTGGACTATGACATTTGCAAAGGCAATTACTGAATTCTGGACACCAGTGGGGAAGCCCATTTTCAACAGGCTTGTAAGCATTTTACTGTCAATTTTTATTTTCCTTATGTATAATTTGTGAACATCATCAACTTTTGTAAGCTTCACAAAGCCTAATATTGCGCTTAAAAATTGAGAAATTGTTGTAGCAATAGCTGCGCCGCCTATGCCAAAATCCAACACAGCTACAAATAATATGTCTAGCACTGTATTTGTAATTGCAGCTGTAATCAAATAATAGAGAGGATGTTTGCTGTCGCCTACTGCCTGAAATATGCCCATACAGGCGTTATACATAACAATTCCTATTCCTCCTGCAAAGTATATGCGCAGATATGTTACAGCATCATTAAATACATCATCTGGAGTTTCCATCAGCTTCAGGAACAATGGAGAGAATACAACCCCTATAAATGTTATAAAAATTCCAGCAATAAGTCCAAATGCTATGGTAGTATGGACGGCAACAGATACTCTTTCCTCGTTTTTTGCACCGAAGTAGCGGGATATTATGACACCAGCACCTACAAATATGCCGCCAATGAAACCTATAATTAAAAAAATCAGGCTTCCTGTAGAACTTACTGCAGCCAGTGCCTCCTTGCCAAGTATATTACCAACTACCAGAGAGTCTACTACATTATAAAGCTGTTGAAAAAGATTCCCCAAAAAAATAGGTAATGCAAATAATATTATCTTTTTTGAAATGCTTCCTTCTGTCAAAGCTTATCCCTTCCTTTTCTTCCCTTAATAAAGTCTATTATATCATAGAATAATGAATGGAAGTATGCAAGAATATGTTGATAAATTATTTAAGTCAAGAAGGCATAATTGACGACATATATTTAAATAGTTATTAATTAAGTGTATAATGAAAATAAAGGTAATACTTGCCGGAAGAGCTTTAAATGAGGCTTCCGAGTGTTTCGGACTAGGTATATTTGAGGCTGATTCAGAGGTAATGTATTAAAATTAAATTTGAAAGGAGAAATTATATGAAAAAAGCGGTGGATGTGGATTTTACTATATATGGGGATGACATGCAGTTTGTAGAAATCCAATTGGACCCATATGAGAGCATTATAGCTGAAGCAGGCGCAATGATGTATATGGACGAAAATATTAAGATGGATGTCATATTTGGAGATGGCTCAGGAAGGGATCAGGGAAAAGGATTAATGGGCAAGATGCTTGGAGCAGGAAAAAGGGTTCTAACAGGGGAAAGCTTGTTTATGACTGAATTCACAAATATTGGTCGGGAGAAGGAATCTGTAGCCTTTGCAGGACCTTATCCTGGGAAAATAATACCTGTTGACATAGGGGATTATTACGGAGAGCTTATCTGCCAAAAGGATTCATTTTTGTGCGCTGCGAAAGGAATAGCAGTTGAAATTGCTTTTCAAAAGAAGATTGGAGTAGGATTGTTTGGCGGAGAAGGCTTTATAATGCAAAGATTGATAGGCGATGGATTAGCATTTTTGCATGCTGGAGGAACTATTATTAAGAAGCAGTTAAAACCGGGGGAAACCTTAAAATTAGACACAGGCTGCCTGGTAGCCATGACAAATACCATAGACTATGACATAGAGATGGTTGGAGGTATAAAATCTGCGTTATTTGGAGGAGAGGGATTATTTCTGGCAACTTTGAGAGGGCCGGGAACAGTATGGTTGCAATCCTTGCCATTCAGCAGACTGGCTGATAGAATATTTGTAGCGGGAAGCAAAGGAAGGTCCAGTGGTAAAGGTGAGGGGAGCCTTTTAGGTAATATTGGTATAGGAGATCTGCTTGGAAGGGATTAGAAGCTAGTATATTGTGTATCATCAGAGCCTTTATCGGATTATTCTCCACAAATTCTATATTGTCAACTATATTATCCACAGGAGTCTTTTCTGTAACGAGCATATTCTCTAAGTTATCCACATCAGCATATTTTTCATTTTTACGCACATTGTCCAAAAATAAATTTCTACAAACTCTAAAAAGCCAATACTTTATATTTGGTGTGTTGTCATTTAGAGATAGCAACGCCTTGAAAAAAGTGTCACTTGTTAAATCCTGAGCCTTATGGTAATCTCTACAATAGAATTAATTAAATGGTTATTGACAAATATATTAAATTTGATATTATTCTTAATAATGTATATATTTGCTGTAACTGAACAGGTCTAAATGGTAGGAGCCATAGACCGGGCCATTGTATGTGGCAGCAGATGGGAAAATGATCATCTGCGGGACAGTAGGGAGAATTGTTCTGCAGATGTTTTTGTTTTATAATGCTAATACTTTTTAATTACATAACAGTTTAGTGAAATAATTTTCATTGGGTAGAATATTATTTTAAGAAAAGGTAGTTATTTAGGAGGAGCTATATGATAAAATTCATAATCAAATGGTTTGTAAAGGATTATGAGAATGTAGATGACAAAAATGTGAGAGAAAGATATGGAGTATTATCCGGAGTTTTAGGTATAATATGTAATTTGATATTGTTTATACTTAAACTGTCTATTGGTTTATTTGTAAACAGCATTGCTATAATTTCAGATGCTTTTAATAATGTCAGCGATTTAGGCTCGTCTATTGTTACCATATTTGGAGTAAAATTAAGCAATCGACCACCTGATGAAGGCCATCCCCATGGGCATGGAAGATATGAGTATATTACATCTTTAATAGTGTCTTTTCTAATATTTGCTGTAGGGCTGGAAGCGCTTAAATCCTCTGTAAACAAGATAATAAACCCCAGCAGGGTTGAAATAAATTCTATTATGATATTAATACTTTCATCTACAATTCTTTTGAAAATATGGATGTTTTCATATAATAAATACATAGGCGAAAGGATAAATTCAAGCGTAAATAAGGCTAATGCCTACGACAGCTTAAACGATGTATTGGCAACTGCTGCTGTCATAATAGGAACTATAATAGGCAAATACACTGCTCTTCCTATTGATGGCATATTGGGACTTGTTATATCATTTATTATTATGTATTCAGGCTTTTGTATTGCTAGGGATTCTGTAAGCCTGCTTCTTGGTGAATCTCCAGATCCGGAGCTAATAAAGAGTATTAAGGAACTGATATTGGAAAATGAACACGTAAAAGGTGTTCATGACCTGATTATTCACGATTATGGACCTAACAAGATTATGGCTTCAATTCATGCAGAGGTATCAAAGGAGGCAAATATTGTAGATATTCATCATGAAATAGATGAGATTGAAAAGAAAATAGGAAAGGAATTAGATATAGATATTGTGATTCATATGGACCCAACTGAAGAATAGTAGTATAAAAATTCTTGACCAAAATCAGAAAATGTATTATTATCTTATTGTATGGGGGTATAGCTCAGTTGGGAGAGCGCTTGAATGGCATTCAAGAGGCCAGGGGTTCGAATCCCCTTATCTCCACCATGTAATTCCTTGTAATTTAATAGTTACAAGGATTTTTTATTTTTTTGATATATCCTCCTTTATTAAAGTAGCGAGAAAAAGTATAACATATTTCTTAAATATTACATACAAAAACCTTTTCATAAGCCCATATATTTGATATTATATAAATAAATATGTTAGTAAATGAAGTTTAATATATATACATGTAGTAAATATTGAATATTAGGAGGTAAATTGTATGGCATCTATTACTTATTTTAAGAGGGATGAAATTTGCAAATCAAACCCTATTTTCTCCCAAATAAGAACTACTATTGAAACGGTATTCTATGGCAATAATGTACATAGGATTAATTCCTTGAAGGAAGCCTATAAGCTGGCTAAGGATTCCCCAGGTACCATAGTTACAGATATGCCTGTATATAAACCTGAAGAAATCGGATTGGATGAGGATGCTAAAATACTGCTTTTCAATGATGGAGCTGTAACTGGAAGGTGTGCAGCAGCAAGGAGAATAATAGGGGAAATAGATGTTGATACAGCATATTATTCAGAGCTATTAAGGGATGCAGCCTATAAAACCAGGTTTAAGAAGATGTACCATGCTCAGGCCTATATCGGATTGCATGAGGACTTCATGGTAAAAGCCCATCTGTTGATACCTGAAGGCCATGAAAATATACTATATAATTGGCTCTTGAATTTCCAATATATTAATGAGAAGTATATGAATATGTACAATAATTCCAGGGTATTTGAAAATGAAGGAGATATATATATTTTATCTGATCCGGACTGGGAGAATGAGGACCATCCCCTAGGGCTTGCATTATTTGACCCTGAACATAATTGTGCATGTATATTAGGAATGAAGTATTTTGGAGAGCATAAAAAGGGAACCCTCACACTGGCATGGGGAATTGCAAATAGAAATGGCTTTGCATCATGCCATGGGGGTCTTAAGAGATATAACCTTAAGGATGGAAGGAAATACACCATTGGAGTATTTGGGCTTTCCGGTTCAGGAAAATCCACCATTACCCATGAAAAGCACGGTGGAAAATATGATATAACAATATTACATGATGATGCATATGTAATATCCACAGAGGATAAATCGTCTATAGCATTGGAGCCATCATATTTTGATAAGACTCAGGATTATCCTCTTACATCGGAGGCCAACAAATATTTGATAACAGTACAAAACTGTGGTGCAACACTGGATGAGAATGGTAAATGCGTAATAGTCACAGAGGATATAAGAAATGGAAATGGAAGGGCAATTAAATCAAAATTATGGGCTGATAACAGAGTGGATAAGATAGAGGAATCGGTAGATGCCATCATATGGCTTATGAAGGATCCAGCTCTACCTCCTGTATTGAAAATCAATAATCCTGTTTTAGCTGCCACAATGGGAGCTACACTGGCTACTAAAAGGACTACTGCTGAAAGGCTTACTAAGGATACAGATAGAAACAAGCTGGTTATTGAACCTTATGCCAATCCATTTAGAACATATCCATTAGGTGATGATTATTGCAAGTTTAAGGAATTGTTTGAAAAAGGGAAAGTGGATTGCTATATATTCAATACCGGATCCTATATAGACAAAAAAGTGCCAAAGGAAGTAACTTTGGAATCCCTGGAAAGGATTGTTAATGGGGATGCTGAATTTAAGTCGTTTGCAAATATATCAGATATTGAATACTTACCAGTAGAAGGATTTGAAATTGATATAGATGAAGAATATAGAGAAATGCTGATAAACAGCATTGATTATAGAATTGAATTCCTGGAGAAAATAAAATGGGAAAAGGGCGGAAGGGATAGACTTCCAGAAGAAGCATTGTCATGTTTATACAAAATAAAGAATGGAATTAAGAATGAAGTAATGAGAAAGGTAGCAGCTTTATAACCCAAATTGGCTGGACTTTATCAGAGTAGATATCAAAATGGATTTCTACTCTGATTTTTTTATTAATTTTTTGGTAAGATAGTGTTATAATTATTATACAAATATGCAGAAATTTCAGAATTTGGCTGTATGTAGAGTGAATATAAAATTAAAAAGAGGTGGTTAGATGGGGTGTCACTGTAATTATGATTATCTGTTAAAAATAGTCAAGCAGGATGTATTTCCAGCTTTGGGCTGTACAGAACCTGTTGCTGTAGCTTTTGCAGCAGCAGTAGCCAGAGGATATCTTAAGGGAAACCTGGACAATATGCTAATTCAAGTCAGTAAAAACGTATATAAAAACGGCAGGTTTGTCATTATTCCCAATACCAATCTTTATGGATTGGATATAGCAGGAGCCTTAGGATATTTATCAGGAAATCCTGAAAATGGGTTTCTTGTTTTTAAAGATGTAGATGAAGTAACAATAAAAGCTGCTCATGAGCTGATAAAATCCGGGAGGATAAAGCTGGAGTATTTAGATGAATCACCTGATGTATATGTGCATATAGCTGCAAGGGATGCCAATGATTTAGTTGAAGTTGAAATAAAGGATAACCACAATCACATAGAAAGAATAATGTTAAATGGAGAAGTTGTATATGAAGAGAAAATAGATGATGTTAATTGTGAATCTATAGATTATCTGAAGAATATGTCCTTTAAGGAAATAAGAGAGATATGTGAATCTATACCTATTGAGGAGTTTGAATTCATTCAGGATGGAATTGAAATGAACAAAAAAGCAGCTGAAATTGGAATTGATGGATCCATAGGCTTAAATATTGGACATACATTGAATAGGCTTGTGGAAACTGGAATGTTAGGAAATGATGCTCCTACTAAGGCCAGAATTCTGACAGCAGCAGCCTGCGATGTAAGGATGGGCGGAGGGGATTACCCCATTATGACCAGCGGAGGAAGTGGAAACCAGGGAATAGGGGTTGTGCTTCCAATTCTGGTAGTAGCAGAAGAAAGGAGAATTGAGAAAGAAAGGCTGCTGAGAGCAATATTTTTAGGCCATGTAATAAACAGATATGTAAAGATATATACAGGAAAGCTGTCCGGTATTTGTGGGTGTGCAATAGCTGCAGGCATTGGAGCCAGTGCAGGGATATCATGGATGCTGGGAGGAGACGATGATAATATCAGCGGCGCATGTAATAATATGCTGGCTAATCTGACAGGAATGATATGTGATGGAGCCAAGGAAACATGCGCATTGAAGCTGGCTGCGTCAGCCAGTGAAGCAGTAATATCTGCATATCTTTCAAAAGAAAACGTTACCATAAGGAAAAATGTTGGAATCATAGGAAATTCCATTGAGGAAACAATCAGGAATGTAGGAATGCTGACAAAAGAGTATTTTAATAAGATAGACAATGGAATTATAACAATATTAAACGGGTAGTATTAATACTACCCGTTTAATATCCTTTATTTAAGTCTATCACATTGATTAGTTCCTCATTATCTCTATATCTTTTCAAATTATTGTAGGCTATTTCATATCTCCTTCTAAATACCATCTCTGAAGACCAGGAGTTGTGAGGAGATATGTATACATTATCCATTTCCCATAATGGGCTATTCTCTGGCAGTGGTTCTTTTTCAAATACATCCAAGGCTGCTTTCTTGATTTTTCCTGATTTTAAGCTTTCTATGAGAGCAGGTTCATCTATTATGACGCCTCGGGCAATGTTTATTATATAAGCTCCATCCTTCATGCTGTCCAGTACATTTTTATTAACCAGGTGATATGTTTTATCGGTGTATGGAACTGTTATAACAACAACATCACATTTTCCTACTGCTTCATTTATTCTATCTATGCTATAGCACTCATGGAAGTGTTTTACCTCTTTTCCTGTTGTGTTTATTCCAATTATTCTTACTCCAAAACCTTCAAATCTTTTAGCTGCTTCCTGAGCTATTGAACCGGTTCCTATAAAACCTATGGTCTTTCCATATAATTCTAATAGATGGGTATTTGGCTTCCATATCTTATTTCTCTGTTTCTCATGGAATTCCTTGCTGTTTTTGTACATTTCCAGGGTCTTCAGTACAATCCATTCAGCTATTGGAATGCTATATACGCCCCTGCTGTTGGTTAACAATATGTTCCTATTCCTTATCTTATCTTCTGGTACCTGGTTTATGCCAGCACTTAATAGCTGAATCCATTTCAGGTTTGGAAGCATATCTATGTCCAATCTGCTAAAGCAATCAAATGTAATCAGTATGTCTATATCCTTTATATCCTCTGTAAAGGTTACTGTTTTCTCATCCTTAAAGACTATTTCATATCCAAGGTCTCTTATGCTTTTAAATTCATCCTCTGTAAACTTAAAGGTAGTTAATACTTTCAATAAGATCTCCCCCCTTGCAGAATAACTACTGTTTATATACCCTTTTAATTTAATGACTAACTAAAAGTTTAAAAATCCAATGAGCCAATTCGATGCACAGATTAGCTGTGGAATCGTTTTCATCAAGCTTAGGATTTAACTCTACAAAATCCATAGATTTTATTAATTTAGTATTCAAAAGGGCTTTAAGGATATTTTTTACTTCTTCCACATTGAACCCGTTATCAACTGGGGTTCCAGTACCATGTACCAATTCTTTGTCCAATACATCTATATCAAAGCTTAAATGGATTCCATCCACCTTTGATTCCCTTATTTTATATAATACTTCATCCAGGACTTTATCAATGCCTGCTTCCTTTATTCTATCCATGGTATATAGATTTAAGTTTAAATCTCTGGCAAGTTCAACTTCACCTTCATCTAAATCCCTGGCTCCTATTATATAGGTGTTTTCGGGCTTTACCTTCTGACCGGTGAAGTAGATATTGGTTAAATCAGGATGTCCCTTTCCCAAAGCTGCTCCTAAAGGCATTCCATGGGAGTTTCCTGAAGGGGATGTTTCAAATGTGTTTATATCCCCGTGGGCATCTATCCATATAACAGCTAAATTCTTATAGAACCTGCTGGCTCCGGAAATGCTTCCTAATCCTAAGGAGTGATCTCCGCCCATTACAAATGCGAAGCTATTTGAGGTTAAGGTGCTGTAAACCAGATGAGCCAGATTGGTATTCATTTCAACTATAGGTTTCAGGTACTTGATTTTTTCATGGAAGGCATATTTTTGCGATTCGGGAACTTCCTGTATATATAGATTTCCAAGGTCAAATACATTATCTATGTATTTTTTTGCAACATCTACAATTCCCATATCCCTAAGTTTTTGAGGGCCATATTGAACTCCTTCCCTATCTGCTCCATATTTTACAGGCACTCCTATTAAACTTATATACATAAGAAAAACCTCCTCGTGATGTTTTGTTATCCATAGACTAAACTTACATCCCTATTATACCATTAAAATGCTATTGGTATAAACTTACTATATGTTTAAAATGATTTTTGAGTTCTATTTAAAAAAATGGTAATATTAAAATAAGAAAGGAAGGAGGAATTTTGCTGTGAAAGCTTTAATTGTGGTAGATATGCTCAATGATTTCATTTTAAAGGATGGTGCTCTGTATTCAGGTAAAAGGGCAGAGGAAATAGTGGATTTTATTAATGATAAAATAGCAGAATTCAGAGAGAAGGGATATCCAGTCATATTCCTGTGCGATAATCATGAAATTGACGACAAGGAGTTTGATATGTTTCCTCCCCATTGTATTGCCGGCGAATATGGCAGCCGCATAGTTGACAGTATAGATGTCAAGGATGGGGATAAAATAATTAAAAAGAGAAGATATAGCGGATTTTTTGGAACAGATCTGGATATATATTTAAGGGAGAAGAAGATTGAGGAAATATATTTAGTTGGGGTATGTACAAATATATGCGTGCTGTATACTGCAGCAGATGCCAGAAACCTGGGATATTCTGTATGCATATATGAAGAAGGAGTTGCTTCCTTTGATGAAGAAGCTCATAAGTTTGCATTAAAAGAGGCAAAGAATACCTTAGGATGTAAAATTATATAGATATAAGGAGTATGATATGGCAAAATATTATTATGCAGTAAAGAACGGACTAAGAATAGGCGTATTTAATACATGGGAAGAATGCAGCAAACAGGTTAAAGGATATTCAAATGCTGTTTATAAGAAGTTTTCTACCTATGATGAAGCCTTAAGATTTGTAAATGGAGGAAATAGTACTGTAACAGTGGATAAGAGTATTGACAATCTACGGGAAAATGAAATCATTGCCTACGTTGATGGTAGTTTCGATGCTGATAATAGGCTCTATAGCTATGGATTGGTGCTGCTTACAAAGGAAGGAAAAATTACAATATCAAATAAGGAAAATGATGAAAGATTGGTTGAAATGAGAAATGTGGCAGGGGAAATAAGAGGGTCAATGATTGCAATGGATGAAGCAATTAAAATGAAAAAGGATACTCTATTTTTATACTACGACTACATGGGTATAGAAAAATGGGCTACAGGGGAATGGAAGGCCAATAAATATGGAACTAAAATGTACAAAGCATATTATGATTCTATTAAGGATAAATTAAATGTAGTATTCAATAAAGTTAAGGCTCACTCAGGAAATGAATATAATGAAGAGGCTGACAGGCTGGCAAAAAAGGCCTTGAAAATGGAATAAGGGTCCAGGTGGACCCTCTATATTTTTTGTATCTCAACATTGTTTCTTTTTAACAGCTCAAGGGCATATTCATCTACCCTGTAGTTGTGTCTGTAATAAATCTTTTTAATTCCGGCTTGTATAAGGGCTTTTGTGCAGTTAAGGCATGGGAAATGTGTTACATAGACCTTGCATCCCTTTACAGCAATGCCTTCTCTTGCACAGTATATGAGAGCGTTTATTTCAGCATGTATGGTTGCAATGCAATGGCCATCCCTCATGACATGTCCCACATCGTTGCAGTGAGGATTTCCGGAAAGAGAGCCGTTATATCCAGTAGACACAATCCTGTTGTCATCGTTAACTATAAGGCATCCAACCTCAGCTCTGTCACATGTGGAACGATTGGCAACCATTTCAGCTATTTCCATGAAATATTCATTCCAGGATTTTCTGTTTTTCATACCACTTCTCCTTTGTTTTTTAGTATTATTTTACCACAAATGCTTGTTATTGTTTAGTAATAATATAGCTTTGGATTAGATACTGTATGATGATAGAGGAATTTTTAAATATATTTAGGTTAATGATAATGGTTATCATTAAATGGGTTTAAAATGATTCAAATTGGTTATAAATAAACTGAACAAACTAAAGATAATAATTAGAGGAGGTACAAAATGGAAAGATTAGTAGGTAAAAAAGCACCTGATTTTACAATGAATGCTTGTAAAGGAGATGGAAGCGAATTTTTGAAAGTTAGCCTGAAGGATTACGAAGGAAAATGGCTGGTTATGTTCTTCTATCCTGCAGATTTCACTTTTGTATGTCCGACAGAAATAACAGGATATAGCGATAGATATGATGAGTTCAAGAAGGAAGGTGCAGAGGTACTTGCTGTAAGCGTTGACAGCGAACATTCACATAAGGCCTGGATTAATACCAGCCTCGGAAAGGTTAAATTCCCAATTGCAGCTGATATGACCAAAAAGGTTTCAAGTGATTATGGAGTTTTAATAGAGGAAGAAGGAATAGCGTTAAGAGGATTATTTATAATAGATCCTGAAGGATATGTAAGATACTCAGTGGTACATGACCTAAATGTAGGAAGAAGCGTTGATGAAACATTAAGAGTACTTAAAGCATTAAAGACTGGAGGACTTTGTCCTGTAAATTGGCAGGAAGGCGAATCTCTGCTATAATATAAGCGGCCTAATTTGGTCGCTTATGTTTTTATTGGAGGGATTTTTGTGATAGATATAAATAATGTAATTGATAGGATAAAAGGCAGGGTTCCTCATCCCCTGGATGTAAATATGGAGTATTCCGTTGTACTGCCCCTTATAAATATAGAAGGCAGCTGGGAATTAATATACGAAGTAAGGTCAAACGAACTGGAAAGGCAGCCTGGTGAAATATCATTTCCAGGCGGCAAGGTGGAGGAGGGAGAAAGCTACAAAGAGGCAGCAATAAGGGAAACTGTGGAGGAATTAAATATAGAAAAAGACAGTATTAAAATAATAGGGGAACTGGACTATCTGGTTACTCGTGACAATACTGTGATACATGCCTTTGCAGCTATTATTGAGAACGTACATATTGAGGATATTAATCCAAATAAAGATGAGGTAAATCATATATTTACAGTTCCAATAGATTTCTTCATAAATAATGAGCCTAAGCTGTATTATATAGATTTGCAACCGGTTATTAATGATGATTTTCCATACAATCTCATACCTGACGGGAAAAGCTATAAGTGGAGAATGGGTAAGCATTCTGTACATTTTTATGAGTACAGGGGTTATGTAATATGGGGATATACAGCTAAAATTACTAAAAATTTTATAGATATAATAAAATAAAGAAGTTAGAATCCAATAGGAATTCTAACTTCTTTATTTTCATTATGCATTTTTGGCTGGCATTAGTCAGTAAACATTTGAGTCCAGTAAGTTGTACCGTTGGCTTTTACATAACCTACACCAATAGTCTTAAAGTTTGGATTCAAAATGTTTGCTCTATGGCCGCTTGAATTCATCCAGCCATTCATAACTGATTCAGCGCTGTTATATCCCTTGGCTATATTTTCCCCTGCATATCCATATTTGATTCCAAAGCTCTTCATCATGGCAAATGGATCTCCGTATGTTGGGGAAGTGTGGCTGAAGTAATTTTTGTCTGCCATATCCTGTGATTTTATTCTAGCTACCTTTGATAGCTCTGCGTTTAAAGTTAATGGGGCTAGTCCAGCTTTTTGCCTTTCAATGTTTACCAGCCTTGCTACTTCCTGTTCCATTGAATTAATTGCATTGCTTCCAGGGGTTGTTGGATTAGCTGGTGTTTCAGTTTTAGGTTCTTCCGGCTTTGGCTGTGGGGTTGTTGGATTTGATGGTGTTTTAGGTTTTTCAGATTCTTGTGGCTTTTCAGTATTTCCTGGATTTGTGTTGCTGTTATTTTTATTTTTATTGTTATTGTTATTCCAGTTAAATCTTATTATGTTGTAAAATCTGCTATATGGACTTGTAACTAGATTGTTGTCATTGTCTAGAGTGTATCTTGTATTTCCATTGTTAAAATATGTCTTTATGGTATACTTAACTCCCTGAGCATATCCTGCTGATGTTGATAAAATTAATGCTGCTGTTAAAGATAAAATTACTTTTTTACCGTTTTTCATTGTTTAACTCCTCCTCTTAAGGTTTCAGATTAATTTGGTTAATCTATCCTCCTTTCAAGTACTGGTTATTTAGGAGTATAACATTAAATTTATGTTAAATAAACCTACAATACATGGAATCCATTCATTATAATGGCATATAAAAAGCATACAGGTTTTGTTTCCAAAACCTGTATGCTTATTTATTGCTTAATTCTTACCTGATGATATACTTTTTTGCCTTTTCTAAGCATCAGCTTACCTTCCCTGAAATCCTCCAATGTTATTGTTTTTCCTATGTCATTTACTTTTTCATCATTCATTGTCAATCCATTTTGTTCAATAAGTCTTCTTCCTTCGCTGTTGGATTTGGTAAGTCCTACCTTGGTGAGAAGTTCCAGTATGCCTATTCCTTCTTCAAATACTGACTTATCAAATTCTGTATAAGGTATTGAGCCTTCCTCCTGGGCTCCTGAGAACAATGCCCTTGCTGCATTTTGTGCCTTTACTGCCTCTTCTTCTCCATGAACCAGCTTGGTTACCTCAAAGGCCAGAACTTCCTTTGCCTTATTTATTTCTGCACCTTCCAGGGAGCCAAGCCTTCTTACTTCGTCCATAGGAAGGAATGTCAACAATGCCAGGAATTTCTCTACATCTCTGTCGTCTGTATTTCTCAGGTATTGATATAGCTCATATGGGCTGGTCTTTTTAGGGTCTAACCATATAGCTCCCTTGGCAGTTTTGCCCATCTTTGCTCCGGAAGCTGTAGTAAGAAGCTTCAAGGTCATGGCATATACCTTATCATTCTCAAGCTTTCTTACCAGGTCATATCCTCCCAGTATATTTGACCACTGATCGCTACCTCCTATTTGAAGCTTGCAGTTATATCTTCTGTACAGCTCCAGGAAATCGTAGGACTGCAGCAGCATGTAGCTGAACTCAAAGAATGTCAGTCCTCTTTCCAGTCTGTTTTTGTAGCTTTCCAATGTAAGCATGTAGTTTACTGAGAAGTGAACTCCAACCTCCCTCATGAATTCAAGGAAGTTTAGGTTTAGCAGCCAGTTTGCATTATTTTCCATAATGGCTTTTCCATCGCTAAAGTCCAGGAATCTTGCAAACTGCTCCTTAAACCTCTCTGCATTGTGGTCTATTTCCTCTTTAGTAAGCATTTTTCTCATATCAGTTCTTCCGGATGGGTCTCCTATCATGGTGGTACCTCCACCTAATAGGGCAATTGGTCTGTGTCCTGCTCGTTGCATATGCATCATTACCATTATTTGAATGAAATGTCCCAGGGTTAAGCTATCTGCTGTTGCATCAAAGCCTATGTAAAAGGTTACTTTTTCCTTCTCCAATAATTCCCTAAGTTCATCTTCATAGGTAACCTGGTCTATATACCCTCTTTCCAAAAGTGTATCGTATACGTTGGCCATTATAATCCCTCCTCCAGTTTTTATACTAAAAAAGGGCATCTTCTCATTTTAAGGACGAGAAGATACCCGTGGTACCACCTTAATTCGCACATAGGCCTCTAATCACTTAACGGGTGATAAGCGCAATAGTTTCCTATTGAAACTCCGGATTTGTACTTCGCCTGATTATTAGGTTATAGACCTCTCACCAATGGTCTATTCTCTGTCATTTAACCATAATAGGCTACTTAATCCTTCATCGTAAAATATTTTTAAAAGTATATTAATATATTATGGGATTATTGTCAAGACAGTAAAATAGAGGACTTTTAGTCCTCTACAGTTAATTCCTTGCTATTGTCCCATAGACCGTGGATGTTGCAGTAGCTTGTAGCATAAAGGGTTCCGGATTTTTCTACCTTGAATCTGGTTGTTACATATGGCTCTGTGAATAATCCCTGCTCTCCATGGCTTTTGAACTCATAGGACCCTATTTCTACTGGGAACTTGGCTCCTTCTGGATGGAAGAACAGCTTAATCCATGCTATGTAGTGTTCCTGTGTATTTGGATGAGGGATTTCTTCTCCTATATTTACATTTACTTCTATTACATCACCTTTTTTAGCCTTTTCAGGTGCATTGATTACTGGAACGTGCTTTTCACCTTTCCAATCCCCTGTTTGATAAAGATCGCCTATTCTTTTCATACTTAAAACCTCCCGAAGTTTATTATTCTTTTCTCAGCTTACGTATAGATTAATACCCAATTAGTTAAAAAAATACACAAAACTTAAGCAAATATTTATTTTTTTTAGATATAATAAATATGGAAAAGAGTAGAAAGGAAGATATCATGGGAAACATTGAATTAATTGCAACATCTACCTTTGGATTGGAATCAGTAGTAAAAAGGGAACTGATGGATTTAGGATATAGGGATTTAACTGTTGAAAATGGAAAGGTGACCTTTAAGGCTGAGGAAAAGGACATTCCTGTTGTGAATCTATGGTTGAGGTCTGCAGATAGAGTATTGCTAAAGATGGGAGAGTTTAAAGCTACCTCCTTTGAGGAGCTGTTTGAAAAAACAAAGGCTCTGCCCTGGGATGAATGGATTACCGAGGATGGAGAGTTTACTGTAGAGGGAAAATCAGTTAACTCAAAGCTTTACAGCATTTCCGATTCCCAGGCCATTGTAAAAAAGGCTGTTGTTGAAAAGCTAAAGACCAAATATCACACTGAATGGTTTAAGGAAACAGGAGCTAAATTCACCATAGAAGTGTCCCTTCTTAAGGATATAGCTACATTGACCATTGATACATCAGGGCCGGGGCTGCATAAGAGAGGATACAGGATAAAAAGCGTTGAAGCACCTCTAAAGGAGACTTTGGCTGCAGCACTAGTTCAGTTAAGCTACTGGAATAGGAATAGGCTTCTTATAGATCCATTTTGCGGCTCTGGCACTATACCAATTGAAGCAGCCATGATTGGGAAGAATATTGCTCCAGGGCTTAACAGAAGCTTTGCTTCCGAAGAGTGGCCCAGGGTGAAGAAGGAGTACTGGCATGATGCCAGAAGGAAAGCCTGGGACGCAATGCTGAAGGATGTCAGGCTGAAGATAATAGGATGTGATATAGATAAAAAGGCAATAGAAATAGCAAGAGAAAATGCCTATAGCATTGAATTGGAAAATGACATAAGGTTTATAAACAAGGATTTCAGAGATATTGATTATAGGAATGATTATGGGGTAATTATATGTAATCCCCCTTATGGAGAAAGAATAGGTGAAAGGAAGGAAGTAGAAGCCCTTTATAGGGATATGGGAAAAATATTTGGCAATCTTGATACATATTCAATATATGTGCTGACTTCCAATGAACATTTTGAAACACTCTATGGCAGGAAGGCAGATAAGAAGAGGAAATTATACAATGGCAGGATAAAAGTGGATTACTATCAGTATTTCGGACCAAGGCCAAATGATATATAATAGAATTAAGGTATAAATAAACAACTTGTATTTTTATAAAAATACAGTCGATTACTGTTTCGACTATGGAAACTTAAACAGCTCATTTCAATAAAAAATCCTAAAATTCGCAAACTCGCTTCGCTCAAACATGCGAATTTTTTAACGGATTTTTTATCTCAATTCGCTGATAAGTTTAACCATAGTCTGCAAATGTAATCTCCTTGTATTTTTATTAAACTATTTATGTACATATTAATTTTAAAATTTTGAAAGGAGGCTGGAGTATGAGCATATATACAAAGACTGGAGATAAGGGAACTACCAGTTTGTTTGACAATAAACGGGTTCCAAAGGACCATATAAGGGTTGAAAGCTATGGCACTATAGATGAGCTGGTTTCTTTCCTGGGATTGGCAAAGAATTTCATGGAGGATGAGGAAATATATGCACTGATACAGGAAATTCAGAATAAGCTTTTTACAGTTGCAGCAAATCTGGCTACGGAAGATAAGGACAAGATTAAATACCACATAGTTGAAGATGACATAAAGTTTCTTGAAGACAATATAGATAAGTATATGAACAGGATTGGCAATCCAACGGGATTCATAGTTCCCGGTTCGGGAATCAAATCCGGGTATCTTCACGTTTGCCGTACCATATGCAGGAGGGCTGAAAGAAGGATTATTACATTGAGCATGCAGGCTGATGTTGACCCTATGGTAATCAAGTATGTAAACAGGCTATCCGACCTAATATATGCATTGGCTAGATTCCTGGAGGAAAAAGAGGTGAAAGTAGATTACAAAAAGTAGAGGTTTAAAGACCTCTACTCTTTTTTGATGGGAATTTTCTGCATATTTTATAAGTAAATTAGAAACACTAAAATATTTTGAGTTTTGATACCCAATATGGTATTATTAGTATAAGACCTATTTAAAAGGGTGATTTTATGCTAAAAAGGGACAAGATGAAAGCTACATATGATAAGTTGCCTGAATACAGTATATTGAATTATCATGTTCTGGAAAGCATGGCAGACTGGGTCAGAATGGTGGATTACGATGGTACTGTATTATATGCCAATGAGGCTATGAAAAGGGCTCTCGGTGCTGATTTAATAGGGAAAAAATGCTATGAAACAACCGGGAAAAATGACAGGTGCAACTTCTGCATATCAAAGAGAAGCATTATAAATAACGAGGTAGTTCAAAAAGAGGAAATAATAAACGGCAGATATTATTCGGTAATAAGTTCACCTGTTAAGGATATGGATGGTAACATAATAGGTGCTGTGGAGGTTCTAAGGGATGTTACCAGAGAAAGAAAACTGGAGTTGAAATTAATTGAAAAGAATACAATGATGATTAACGATATAAAGTTTGCCGAGAAAATTCAAAGAAAAATACTCCCTAAAAAGGGCTTATATAAAAATGTAAAAATCGACCATATATATAAACCCTCTGAGATGTTGAGCGGCGATATATTTGATGTATTCTATATTGATGACAACAAAATTGGAGTGTATATATGCGATGTTGCAGGACATGGAATTACAGCTTCAATGATGACCATGTTTGTAAGACAGACCATGCGCTCCATCAAAGATTATATTAAAAGCCCTTCCGTTGCTCTCACTGAACTCCATAAAAGCTTCAGCACATTGGATTTAGGCACGGACAGATATTTTACAATATTCTATGGCGTCTTTGATACCAGCAATAACAGATTTATATACGCAAATGCTGGACATAACTGCATTCCTATCAAGTATAATTCCAAAGGAGTAGAACTGTTAAAAATTAAAGGATTTCCCATATCACTGATATTTAATGAAATATATTATGAGGAAAATGAAATAATATTATCAGAGAATGATAAATTGCTGTTCTATACTGATGGAATAAGCGAAGTAAGGGATGCCAATGGAACGGAGTTTGGAGTAAACAGGATAATAGAAATAATAAAAGAAGATAATGAAAATGTACTGGATAATATAATTGACAGCGTTGAGAGGTTTAGATGGGGAGAGCAGAGAGATGATTATGCAATGCTGTTGATGGAAATATTGGGCAATAGAGAGTCCTAGAAGGCTGCTTCTAAGACTCTTATTTTGCATATAGAAGGAGGCAGATTGGAAAATGGACAGCATAACATTGGATTATTCAAAATCATCTGTTGAGGAATATGAGCTTGAAAACATAAAACCCTATGTTAAAACTTCCCACGAAATACTACATAAGGGCATTGGACCTGGAAAGGAATATACAGGCTGGGTTAACCTACATAATTCAATTGATGAGGATGAGATTGAAAGAATCAGGGAAGCTTCAAAAAACATAAGGGATACATCTGATGTATTCATATCCATTGGAATAGGAGGGTCATATCTTGGCGCAAGGGCATGTATAGAAGCTTTAAACCATAATTTCTATAATGAGCTGCCAAGAGAAAAAAGAAAAGGACCAAAAATTTTCTTTATAGGGAATAATCTAAGCAGCAGTTACATCATGGACCTGTTTGACCTTTTAGATGACAAGGATATTTCCGTTAATGTTATATCAAAGTCTGGAACGACAACGGAACCAGCTATAGCCTTCAGAATATTTAAGGATTATATGGAAAAGAGATATGGAATCGAAAAAGCAAGAAAGAGAATATATGTAACTACAGACAGGGAAAAGGGCGCTTTAAGGAGCCTTGCAGACAAGGAAGGCTATACTACATTTATAATTCCTGATGATATAGGCGGAAGGTATTCCGTACTAACACCTGTTGGGCTTTTGCCTATAGCAGTATCCGGAGTTGATATAGAAAGCCTTATAAAAGGAGCATTGGATGGTGTTCGGGAGTACTCTCTGGACTTTGATGAAAACATTTGCTACAAATATGCAGCCATAAGAAATATATTATATAATAAGGGAAAGGATATAGAGATATTGGCTTACTATGAGCCTAATATGCATTTTTTTGCTGAATGGTGGAAGCAATTGTTTGGCGAAAGCGAAGGAAAGGATAAGAAAGGCATATTTCCTTCTTCTGTAAGCTTCACAACAGACCTGCATTCCCTGGGGCAATTGATTCAGGATGGTAAAAGAAATATTTTTGAAACTACCATAAATATACTGAATCCAAGAAGGGATGAAGTAATCAAGCAGGATGAGGAGAACCTGGATGGATTGAATTACCTTTCCGGAAAGACAATAGATTATGTAAACAAAAAAGCCTTTGAAGGAACTCTGCTTGCACACTACAAGGGAGGTGTGCCTAATCTGGTAATCAATGTGCCATATGTTAATGAATACTATATTGGGAAGTTAATATACTTCTTTGAAAAGGCATGCGCCATTAGCGGGTACTTATTAGGCGTTAATCCATTTAATCAGCCTGGAGTGGAAGAATATAAAAAGAACATGTTTAGATTATTGGGTAAACCAGGATACATGTAATTTTTAATAAAATATTGTTAAATTTTGAACAAACTCTATTGCTTTATTATGTTTAATCTGATAGAATATAGTTGTAGAAGGAATATTATTGAAGGGGGGAGAAATTTGGATTTTAATTATATTTTACTGGAAAAGAATGAAAACATAGGCATTTTAAAGATTAACAGGCCTAAGGCATTAAATGCTTTAAATTCCACAGTGCTGGATGAATTGAATAGGGCAATTGATATGGTTAAGGATGATAATGAAATACATATACTCATAATCACGGGAGAAGGCAGGGCTTTTGTCGCAGGGGCTGATATAGGAGAAATGAAGGATATGGATACATTCCAGGCTAGGGAATTTGCCAGAAAGGGATTATCCGTCTTCAGGAAGATAGAGTTAATGGAAAAGCCTGTAATTGCTGCTGTTAATGGATTTGCTTTAGGAGGCGGATGCGAACTATCCATGTGCTGTGATATCAGGATAGCATCTGAAAATGCCAAGTTTGGACAACCAGAAGTAGGCTTGGGTATAACTCCAGGATTTGCAGGAACTCAAAGGCTATCTAGAATTGTTGGTATAGGTAAGGCTAAGGAACTAATATTTACTGCTGACATAATAGGTGCTGAGGAAGCTTATAGAATAGGTTTGGTAAATAAGGTGGTGCCAGCAGAAAAGCTTATGGATGAAGCAATTGCAATGGCAAGGAAAATTCTATCAAAAGGACAGATTGCTGTAAGATATGCTAAAGAAGCTATAAATAGAGGAATAGAAACAGATATAGAAACAGGGCAAGCCATTGAAAGAGACCTGTTTGGGTTATGCTTTGCAACTGAGGACCAGAAAGAAGGCATGGAAGCTTTCTTGTCAAAGCGTTCACCTAATTATAAATTAAAATAGAATTTAGGAGGGATCAGTATGAAAAAAGTAGGAGTTTTAGGAAGAGGTACAATGGCTTCAGGTATTGTTCAGGTTCTTGCTCAAAATGAATATGACGTTATTATGTGGGTTAGAAGCATTGATCCTGAAAATCCAAGAGGAAGCCTTAAGACAGTTGATAAGAGCTTGGATAAGCTGGTTAAGAAGGAAAAGATAACACAAGAGGATAAGGAAGCAATACTAAACAGGGTTTCAATCACTACTGACTATGAAGACCTGAAAGACTGCGATTTAGTAATTGAAGCTATATCCGAGGATATGAATGTTAAAAAGGAAACATTCAAAAAGCTTGATGAAATCTGTAAAGAAGATACAATTTTAGCTACTAACACTTCTTCATTATCCATAACTGAAATTGCAAGCAGCACTAACAGACCAGATAGAGTAATAGGAATGCACTTCTTCAATCCTGTTCCTGCAATGAAATTAGTAGAAATAATAAAGGGTATGGGAACCAGTGAAGAAGTTAAAAACAAGATTATGGAACTCTCCAGGGCATTAGGCAAAACTCCAGTTGAAGTTAATGAGGCTCCAGGATTTGTTGTAAACCGTATATTAATACCTATGATAAATGAAGCTGTTGGCATATTGGCAGATGGCATAGCAACTGCAGAGGATATAGATGAAGCCATGAAACTAGGCGCAAACCATCCTATGGGACCTTTAGCTTTAGGAGATTTAATTGGCCTTGATGTTTGCCTTGCAATTATGGAAGTTCTATATAATGAATTTGGTGATCCAAAATACAGACCACATCCACTTCTAAGAAAGATGGTCCGTGCAGGACAATTAGGCAGAAAGACAGGAAAAGGCTTCTTTGATTATACAAAATAGCATAAAATTTTGTCAGATAACTTTCTTTTTTGGTTAGCTCCAAAAAAGAAAGTTATTTTTTTATATAAAAAAAACTATTGGGCAAAATATATTAAGCACAATCAAAATAAAGGGTGAGCTTATCTCATGAAAATATTCTGGAAAGTATTCATAATGTCATTTGTATTTTTTGTTATTGTGACTTTACTAGGCTCATATTCCTATATAAGAACAGAAAAAAGAGGCGAAAGGATAGAATCAAATATAGGTGAAGGAATGGCTGAAAATGAGGATGTAAGCTATGGAAGCAAGGAGGTTGAAGAGGAGAAGATAGATAAGGCGACAGAGGAAAAGGAAACAACCAGGGAAGCTGAAACCTTCAATTCGCTGGAGGAAGCCTTTAAAAAAAGCAAAAGAATTAATGCTTTACTCGTTGGAATGGAAGATGTCAGGACTGATACCATAATTTTTACATCCTTTGACCCGGACAGTAAAACTGTAAACGTATTTTCAGTTCCAAGGGATACCTATATTCACAGGAAGGGATATGATTTAGCTGAGCAGAGGAAGATAAATTCAATATATGAAAACCATGGGATAGAAGGAGTCAAAAAGGCAGTATCCTATTTATTTCAGGGAGCTCCAATACATTTTTATGTAAAAATAGATTATGAAGGCGTAAAAAAGATAGTGGATTCCATTGGAGGGGTGGAAGTAGTAGTACCTTTTGATATGAAATATGATGACCCTACTGCAGACCCTCCACTGCATATAAACCTGAAAGCAGGCAGGCAGGTTTTGGATGGTGAAAAGGCACTGCAGTTTTTAAGATATAGAAAGGGAAACTCCAAAAAACAGGGATATATAGATGGAGATTTAGGTAGAATAAGGGCTCAGCAGGAATTCATCAAATCCTTTATAGATAAGGCAATATCATATAGATTGCCTGTAGTAATAAAAAATGGATATCCGTATATTGAAACAGATATCAGCCTTTTTGAAGCTTTATATTATGGAAGCAAAGC
>DUMS01000078.1 GCA_012839745.1 Tissierellia bacterium | reverse complement strand
GAAAAAATCCTTTTAAAACCATCTACAGGGTTTATTCTATTCAGGTTAATATTTAATGGCTTCGTGCTAAACAAAAAGCCAATCTGTAAATGGCTTATGGCAATAGCAGTTAAAAAAGAAATAGCCAGTATAGGTCCTGTTATCATAAAAAAATATGTAACTCCCTTTATGAAACCATTTATAATATTGTTCTCAGCATACAGCTTATCTACATTTTCTATACTGGAATACAGCTTTCTAATCAATTCCAATAAGTAGTTTACTATATACTTGCCAATGAGCTTAAAACCTAAAACATTAGCCAGTAATATAAATGCAGCTGTTACTTCCCTGCTTTGAAGTACCTGCCCTTCTTTTCTTGCATCCCTTCTTCTTTTAGGAGTAGGCTTTTCAGTTTTTTCAGAATCGCTAAATAACTGTAAGTTAATTGAATATTTCATAACATCAGCCTTCTGAGAAATATTTCAGGAATTTATATAAACTGTCAACCAATATATTAAGTGATCTATCAGTAAAAGCATTAAACATAGGAATAGTAACTGCAATTATAATCATTCCTATAAAAATTTTCATTGGCAATCCTATTACAAATACATTCATCTGTGGAATGGTTCTAACCATTATGCCTAACAGTAAATCCAGCAAAAAGATTATAGCAACTACAGGAATACTCAATTTAAATCCTATTACAAATACATTTGATACTAAATCAAGTATAGAAAAAACCATATTCTCCTCAATCCTGAATCCACCTACAGGTATATATCTATAGCTATCAACCAGGGAATTTAAAATAATATGATGACCATCAAATGTTATTAATAGCAATAACGCCAACATATAATAGAAATTGCCCATAAGGGGTACCTGAACCCTGTTTTGAGGGTCAATAACATTTACCATTCCAAAGCCTATACTCATATCAACTATCTGTCCCATTACATAGAAGACTGAAATGGATATACTGCTTATAAATCCAATAGCTAAACCTGCTAATAACTCCTTAAATACTAAAACAAACATTGGCATTTCTAAACCTTCAACAGATATGTCTAGAGTTGAAGATATTATTATAGATAAAATCAGGGTCATGCCAATTTTAATCCTATTAGGAATGTTCTGGGAACTAAAAAATGGCGATATCAAAAATATGCCTGAACATCTGACAATTACAATTAAAAATAATTCATATTTGTTTATTATTAACTCTAATAAATCCTCCATCATTTACTCCCGTTATCTTATATAGAAATTGACATTTGTTAATAAATTAGCTGTAAATTCAGTAATTACCTGTAAAATCCATGGACCAAATATTATTAAGGATAAAAAAACAGCAATTATTTTAGGTACAAAGCTCAAAGTAGCTTCCTGAATCTGGGTTACTGCCTGAATAATGCTAACAATAAGTCCAATTAGAAGACTGCATATCAGCATTGGGGAAGCTATCATAAGAACTATTCTTATTGAATCCTGCGCCAGTTTCAATGTATCACTCTGATTCATAAAAATTAACCTCCTAATTAAATCCAAGGACTAAGGACTTAGCAACTAAATTCCATCCATCTACAAGTATGAATAACAGTATCTTAAAAGGCAATGATATTATTACAGGTGGAAGCATCATCATACCCATTGACATTAAAGTACTGGATACAACCATATCGATTATTAAAAAAGGTATGTATACAACAAACCCAATTTGAAATGCAGTTTTTAACTCACTAATTATAAAAGCTGGAATCAATGCACGGTTAGGGATATCCTCCAGGGAATTAAATTGCCCTCCTTCTGAAATATTTAAAAATAAGGCTAAATCCTTATTTCTAGTCTGCCTAAACATAAATTCCCTTATAGGTTTCATTGCATTATTTAATGCCTGGTTAAAATCAATTTCTTCATTTAAGTAAGGACTAATAGCTTCAGCATTAACAGTCTGCCAGACTGGTGCCATAATGTAAAATGTCAAAAACAGAGCCAGGCCAATTATTATCTGATTTGGAGGTGTTTGCTGCATTCCCAGTGCATTTCTAATAAAAGAAAGCACAATGACTATCCTGGTAAAGCTGGTCATCATTATCAGAATAGAAGGTGCCAAAGTGAGTATTGTCAATATTATTAATAGCTGTAAGGAAACAACATAATCGCCAGGCTCATCCCCTATAATTCCCTCAATAAAGGGAATCTCAGGTTGAGCATAGCTGAATTCCGGCAACAATAATATAAATATCATAGTTATTACTAAAACTTTAGCTTTCATGTCCATTTTCGTCTTCCTTATCATAGTTTTCATAATTCTTTCTTAAAATCTTTTTAATGCTGTCAATATTTTTGAAACTTAATGTATATTTATTAAGCTTGTCCTCGAAATCTCCATCCTTTATAAACTCATCCTTTTTTATCTTTTCAATTAGTTCTGATGAATTGTTTGTCATAGCAATTACATATATATAATCCCCTATTTCAATCATCAATATCTTGTTATTTGCTCCAATATTAAGCATATCAACAATGTTCATATATCTGCTGCCAATAAGTCTCCGGGATTGCTTTGCCAAGAATCTCGTACCAAGTACAGCTAGACTTATAACAAATACAATTATAAGCATATATAGAATAAGCTTTATAAAAGCTTCCCTAAGAGAATAACCAGGCTCACTTGCATATACAATACTATTAATCAGAAAAATCTGTATCAATATATTAAATAGTAATTTTTTTATTTTATTCATATTAACCTAAGGCCTTTCTTACAGCCTCAATTACCCTTTCATGCTGAAATGGTTTAACTATAAAATCTCTGGCTCCAGCTTGTATTGCTTCTATAACCATTGCTTGCTGCCCCATTGCAGAACACATAATAATCTTTGCATTTGGGTTAATATTTCTAATCTCCCTTACTGCTTGTATACCATCCATTTCAGGCATTGTAATATCCATAATTACCAGCTCAGGCAATAGTTCCTTATACTTCTCCACAGCAGTTATACCATTATCTGCCTCCCCAATTACTTCAAATCCATTCTTTCCCAGTATGTCCTTTATCATCATTCTCATAAAGGATGCATCATCAACTATTAATATTCCTTTTCCCATAGCAATTCATCCCTTCCTCTAGTTATTTTTTTTATATGTGTTTTCTATATCTGTAATTCTTATTCCAAAATTATCATCAATAACAACTACTTCTCCTCTTGCAATTAGCTTCCCATTAGCATATACATTTAATGGCTCTCCTACCAGCTTGTCAAGCTCAATTACAGTACCAGGACCATACTCAAGTATTTCTCCTATTTTCTTAATGGTCCTTCCAAGTTCTACTGTAAGTTCAATAGGTATATCCCCAACTAAATCTATTGATTCCTTATAACTAACATTTTTGCTGCTGTCAAAACTCTCAAAAACAGGCTTCTTAATAACAACATGTTCTTCATGAGGCAAGTTTCTACTGTCATTTAAACCATCTGCTGCATTACTTACATTTTCATTCTCGGGTTTTTCCATAGGTTTATTTTCTTTAGAATCCTTTACTGATTCATAAGAATAATTTGAAGCATTCATGAGGCTTTCAACCATCTCTAAACCAAAATCTATAGGTATAAGCTGCATAAATTTGCTATCAATCAGGTTTTCCACTATTATTTTAAAACGTACCTTTATGAGAGGTCCATTTGTTTTCAGTACTTCTAGTTTATTCTCTCCTTCTTCAAAGGTAATATAATATGATTTTGGCGGTTCTATATCAATTCTTTTAGAAAACATTTCCGAAAGAGAAGTAGCAGCAGACCCCATCATCTGATTCATTACTTCTGATATTGCACTTAAATCCAGTTCTGTTAACTCTCTATCAGTATTAATTTCATTCCCCAACATTATATCTGTTATAACCTTAACATCGTCTTCATTAATAATCAATACATTTGAACCTTCCAGTCCCTTTTTATATTTTACATCAACTGCAACAAAAGGTATAGGATATTCATTTGCCAATTCACTTGTAGTAGTTATTAATACCTCTGGAGTAGTTATTATTACTTTCCTATGTAGCAACGTTGATAGAGTTGTTGCAGCAGTACCCATGCTGATATTTCCTATTTCACCTATTGTATCCTTTTCTAATTCGCTAATGCAGTCCTTTTCATCTTTAGACAGTTGATCAACACCTGCTCCTTTTAGCAATAGATCAATTTCCTCCTGAGAAAGCATTTCATTATTCATCATTATCACCATCCTTTACTACCTTTGTTATCTTAACTGCCATCTTATTGTTTGACACTCCAATATTCCCCATATATTTTACATTTGAGCCTATCCTTATCTTCACTTCATCGTTTTCCTTATTATTTAATTTGATAACATCTCCATTTTGCAGGTTTAATATCTCATTGACTTTTACAGTTGTGGAGCCTAATTCTGCTCTTATTTCCACTTTTGTATTTAAAATTTTTCTTTTAATCTCCAAAGCTTCATTTTCAGACAATTCATTTTTGGTTGCTGAAAACCAGTATTTGGCACTTAACTTTTCCAATATCGGCTCTATTAACAAATATGGAATGCATATATTCATCATTCCTGCTCTTTGTCCAATTTCAAGGTTCATAGTCAGTAGAGCAATGGTTTCATTAGGTGGAATTATCTGCGCAAATTGTGGGTTTACTTCTATTCTATCTAATTTAGGATTAATTTCAATAATGTTGTTCCATGCATCCTTCAACAGGGGCATGGCCTTCTTCATAATGCCATTCATTAAAGATAATTCTATATCAGTAAATGTCCTGGACTCACGGACTTCTGATCCGTCTCCACCTAAAAGCCTGTCTATAATAGTAAAAACAATGTTTGTAGATATATCAATTAATATTTGCCCATTTAGTGGCTTAAAATCTATTATACTTAAAAAAGCAGGATTTGAAATTGCATTATTAAATTCATTATAGGCAAATTGGTCTACACTTAGTATTGAAGCCTTTACCGGAACCCGCAGGTAACCAGACAGAAAAGTTTGGAAGAATCTAAGAAAATTCTCGTTTATTATTTCCAGTGTTCTCAATTGATCCTTTGCTATCTTTTGCGGATTCCTGAAATCATACTTTTTTACTTTTCTGGATTTTTCTACTTCCTTTATTTCCTGAACGTTAATTTCTCCAGAATTGAGTGCTTGAAGCAGGGCATCAATTTCGCTTTGGGACAAAATTTCCGACAAATGTTCTACCTCCCCTCCTACTGTATAACAAATTCATTAAAGTACACATTAACAATTGAATCCTCATTAAATACTTGTATCAAATTGTTCTTTATCTCTCTTTGAAGACTAACTTGTCCATCTTTGCCCTTTAGTTCTTCTTCAGTTTTGTTTCTTACAATTTCATTGACGTTGTTTTTGATTATATACATTTTTTTAGTCAAAAGTTCAAATGTTTCTTCCTTGTTAGTTTCAATAGTGATGTTTATTCTCACAATACTCTTGCTATCCTTTATATCACAATACAATGTATCCAATGTTAAACTATATGTTTGCTCTTTATCCTCACTTCCGTTTTTCCCATAAACTTTCATAACAAATATTACACAAGTTAGTAAAACTACTACTATCAATAATACTATAATTAGAATCTTACTTGCCTTCATAATTTCACACCACCTTTATTAGGGTTCAATTGTCTGGAAGGTAGAATTCAATATGACAATATCTACCCTTCTGTTTTTTGCTTTGTTTTCCTTGGTATCATTAGGAGCAATAGGCCTATAGAAACTATAGCCAGAGGAGGAGATTCTGCTGCCATCTATTCCTTTCTTTTCAACAAAATATCTTAATACATTGGTAGCCCTAATTGCTGAAAGCTCCCAGTTAGTTGGAAAGCCATCAGCAGGGTCAACTGGAGTTGTATCTGCATGTCCTTCAACTTTGATTAATCTGTCTTTAAACTCATCCCTGTTCAATATCTCAGCAATAGAATCCAATATTTCATAAGATTCAACTTTAATATCAGCCTTCCCGGGGTCAAACAGAACTCTATCCATAAACCTTATTACCAATCCTCTTTCTTCAACAGATATAGTAATTTCTGTATCCAAATTTTCACTTTTAGCAATGTCCTCTAAAATCTCCTTCAGGTCTCTCAAATCTTCTTCCATTTTTTCTTCAGCACTATTTTCTATTTTCATGTCCATATCCAAAGTTCTGCTACCGTCTAATATACCTGAACCACCTTGAAAGCTAGCTATAATACTCTTAAATCTCTGCACATCAAGAGTTGAAAATGCAAAGAGCAATACAAAAAAGCACAATAACAAAGTAACCATATCACTATAGGTTGTAAGCCAGTTTTCACTAGCACCATTGTCATCCTCCCTGCGCCTTCTCATTCGGTTTTCCCTCTTTCTATCTGTTCTCTATAGTTTTTCCTCAATTTTGGAGGTATGAATGTCTTCAATTTTTCTTCAATTATTCTTGGATTCTCACCTGCCTGAATTGATAGCAGGCCTTCAACCATGAGCTCTTTTATTACTATTTCATCGCTATTTCTTGCCTTTAATTTTTTTGCTAATGGAGTAAATACAACATTTGCTAAGAAAGAACCGTAAAATGTGGTTACTAATGCTACAGACATATTTGGTCCAATTGTACCTGGATCATCAATTGTTTTTAACATATTGATAAGTCCAATTAAGGTACCAATCATTCCAAAAGCAGGTGCAAATGAAGCTGCAGTTTCAAATATTCTTTGCCCATTAGCATGCCTTTCTTCCAAATATATAAGCTCTGTTTCCAGAATATTTCTTACCAGTTCAGGCTCCGTGCCATCAACAATTAACATAATCCCTTTAAACAAAAATTCATCTTCCAAATTATCTGCATATTCCTCAAGAGATAAAAGCCCTTCCTTTCTGGCAATATTCGCCAGTATTATAATATCGGATATAACCTTATCAAGGGATGTTTCTTTATATATAAAAGCCTTCTTGATAATTCTAAGTATATTCCCAATATCCTTCATTGGAAAGGATGCCAAGGTGGAAGCCAATGTCCCTCCAAGAGTAATTACAACCGACGTTAGGTTCCAATAGGCTGTTATATCTCCTGATGCATATATACCCCATAACATAAATGCTATTCCTAATATCAAACCAAGTATGCTTGAAATATCCAAATGCTACACCTCTTTCATAAGGAGATAATCTTTATACTCCATAATTTTTGCCTTATATTCAATTATCCTGTTTACAATATCATCTGCCTTATTAGCTACTACTACTTTCTGCCCAGTGGTAAGTGTTATAACCGTGTCTGGCGTTTCTTCTACAAAAGCTATCAGCTCACAGTTTATGAAAAACTCCTTGCCATTTAACCTTTCTACCTTTATCATATAAACCCACCTTTAATCTATATGCAAGTTAATGAGAGGGGCATATGCCCCACTCATCTGATTATCTCTTTAAATTTACCAGCTCCTGCAGCATTTCATCTGATGTGGTTATGATCCTTGAATTAGCCTGAAACCCGCGCTGTGTAGTTATCATTTCAGTAAACTCCATAGATAAATCCACATTTGACATCTCCAGAGTTCCCGATGATATAGTACCATAACCATTTCCACCAGGCAATCCGTATTGTGGCTCTCCTGAATTTGTGGTATCTATAAACAGATTTCCACCCATCTTTTGAAGCCCCATTGGATTATCAAATTTAGCCAGTATTATCTTTGCCAGAGCCTTCCTTACTCCGTTACTAAATACTCCAATAACAGTTCCACTGCTGTCTATAGTATACCCTTCAAGCTTACTTAGTGAATTGCCATCAACTGCATTGGGCTTTGCATCCATATCACTGGAGTACTGTGTAAGGTTGTTTATAATATCGCTTGATTTTTCATCATCAAATAACAGTATCTGGCCATTTCCATTTTTACCAAAGCTGCCAGGTGGAGTAACTGTTTTACCTTCATCCAATCCTTCTCCCTGGTCAAATACAAGATTGGACAAGTCCAGAGTTACTTCGCTAAACTGGTTTTCGTCATCTCCAATATTAGTACCGTCTCCTAAGTATACCAGTTTTCCTTCCCTGTTAAATTTAAGTGTCACACTGTCAACTCTTTTGCCACCAATATATATTGGGCTATTTTGAGTATCCGTTGTAAAGTCCTTGTAATACCCTGTTGCCTGGTCGGTAATCCTTTCTATGCTAATATTCCAAACAGTGCCTGTTTCATCAGAAGCTCCTTTTGTAAACTTAAAAGTAACTGTATAGGAATTTCCTAAGCTATCCTTTATTACAGTATCAGCAATATGGTCTTCCCCTTCTACTATTCTTGAATCCAGGTTTCCTTTAAACATCAATTCTGTAGTAGCAGTTGGAGCCAATATTTCTGACCTTCTTATCTGAATAGGCGAAATTTCACCTGTTATATTTCCATTTTCATCATACCTATACCCTAAGACCTTATAACCTCCTGGAGCAACAAGGTTTCCATCCATATCCAATGTGAAATTTCCAGCTCTGGTATAAAATCTCTTTTCATAATTGATATCATCAGTTACCACAAAAAAGCCTTCTCCATCAATCATAAGGTCTTCGGGATTATCTGTTCTTTGAATTGAGCCTTTTGTGTATATGGTATTTATAGCACCTACACCTACTCCAAGGCCTACTTGCTGAGGATTTGTTCCTCCTCTTCCACCTGCAGGGCCAGTAGCACCATTTATGGTCTGACTGAATATCTCCTGAAATGTTACATATTGCCTTTTATACCCAACAGTGTTGATATTGGCAATATTATTGCCTATAACATCCATTTTGGTTTGATGTGCTCTGATGCCTGAAACAGCCGAATAGATTGACCTTAACATAAAATACCTCCCTTTCTATTTGGAGCAGTGCATATCATCTGTCAGTCAGATATGCTTAACCTCCTGTAAGGTCCGGTTAAACTATAACTGCTCCATCAATATTTGTAAACACATTATCCTTTATCTGTTCCTTATTTAAAGTAGTTATAATGGTTTTGTTCTTAATACTAGCTATAAAAGCCTTATCGTCCATTAGGATTAATGCATCCTTTACTCCCTTCATTTCAGCCTTATTTATGGCTGTTTTCAATTTTTCCAATTCATTACTTGTTAGTTTCATATTTCTGTTATCCATCCTATTTAGCGCATGCTTTGAAAATACTATATCCAATACTTGTCCAAAATCCTTCTGAGATGAATTGGCTTCTCTCTTGTACAAATGTGAAGAATTGATTAACCTGTTTTCCAACTGCCTAATTTTTATTTCATTCATATAATCAACTCCATACTATTGATTGTCTTGATTAAAATAGCTTTCCATTGCCTTTCTTATATTTATTAATTCCTTTAATATTTCTACATTTGCTTCAATGCTGTTTAAATTCAAATAGTCCATGGATTGCAATATCTCATTTCCTATATCAGTTATATTTTTGTTCAAATTCTGCATCTGCTCTAAAGAGCTAAATTGAGCCAACTGTGCTATAAATTCCTTATCTTCTACAGGGTTTAATGGATTTTGATTGGCTAATTGTGTTATCAGCAGCTTTAAAAATGTATCCTTATCTAATTCATTATTAATATTTTGGGTATTTTCGCCATTATTTTTGTAGCCATTGTTAAAATATACATATCTAATATTTTCATAGCCATTGACCTCCATCTTCTCACCTCCTATACAAATAAATTCAACCTTCCCTCATAGTTTATTGCTGCATTTTGTCCAGTATAGCCGACATTATAAACGTTTAATTCCTTTTCTACACTTTTATTGATTCTCAATCTAGATGAGTTTCTGCTAAAGCTATGTCTATTTCTTCTTTCACCTTCAAATTTCTCATTTGAACCAATAAAAACTTCAATAGCCTTTATTTCCAGTCCATTGTTTTCAAATTGCTCTCTAAGCTGAAGCAAACCTGATTCGATTATTTCCTTTGTTTGCAAATTATCAACAATTAATTTTGCATCAATAGCTCCATCTTCTAATTCCATCTTTAGAACAAGCTCTCCAAGGTAATCAGGTTTAAGCTTAATCCTTACCTCCTGCTTGTCCTGATTCTTAATTATAAGAAGCTTTTCTACTATCTGTTGAAAAAGCTCTTCAATATTGTAATCCTGTATAAAACCTGTTTCAGTATTACTATCTATATTAGCTGCGTCATTTACTGGCATGTTGAGAAAAAGAGGTTGCTCATTTGTAGTGTTTTCAAATCTGATATTTTCAATGGAGCTTTCTAAATCTGCATTGCTTGCTTCTTCGCTTTTCTCCAAAAGCTTGATTTCCTCAAACTCCAGGTTTAAATGCTCTGCATCATTGCCTATAATAAAATCTTTCTTCTGCTGTTTGTATTTGCTTCCCCCAATGCCTATTTCTTTAGTGTTTTCATTAGATTCGACTCTCCAAAATCCTAAATTTAAATGCTTAATATCATTATTTTGAGGAATCTCATGTTCATGGTATTTGTCTTTGATTTCTTCAAATTCTACTTCTTCATCCCTTAGAGGCTGCGAATCTGATATATCCTCAGGATTTCTGCTTATTTCCTGAACTCTTTTTCCTATTTCATCAATTACAGCATAGTCTACAAAACCGGTTTCTTCCAACATCCCTTTAACCTGCTCTAAAATATTATTCAAATATTCCATTCCTTTCTCAAAATTGGCAGATTCCTTATTATAATTAATTGATTCCAGTATTTTTTCTGCTTCGTTAAGCTTCAAAAAAACATTGCTGAAATCAGTATCATCTGGATTCTGGAAGATTGATTTTATATGCTCAGTATCATCAGGGTTCTGATACGAATCCAGGTATATTGATTCTACATGCTCAATATCATTGGGGTCCTGATAAATTAGTTTTTTACACTCAGCATCACTCGTATCCAGGTAGATTGATTTTATATACATGGATAATTGATCAATAGCATTTATTGTTTCAGCCATTTTTTTATAAAATTCCAATTCTTCATCACTTTCAATATCCTTTTCCTCTGTATCTGGACTTTTAGACTCTGAACTTATATAATGCTTTTTCATTACACTATATTCTGCTTCAATGCTTTCAAGTATTGATAGAAAATCTTCTTTTACATCCGTTTCTGCTTCCCTTGAATCTGAGGAATCAATGGAAAAAAGCACTGTTTGATTTGCTAGTGTATTTACCTCTAACAAAACCTCACCTCCTTTTAATTTTTATGGGCTAGCCAACATTTGAGTCAGCTTAGTTACATTTTCAGTTTTAAAATAGTTCAATATTTTAGCTGCATTTTTTTGCCTCATGTTTTTTAATATATCCATTGCTACAGATGAATCTGTTACTTCATAAACAGGTTCAGATTCCAGGACAAACTGATTCAAGGTTGTGCTGTTTTCAAGCATATTTTCCAATATTCTTGCAGCCCTGTTTGGTTCCATATTTTCATATATGTTTACCAGTTCATCTATCTTTGCATTATATTCAGTTATGAACTGAATTGCCTTATTTAAGTCAGCAGCAACAGAATCCTCCTTCCTTAACTGTTCTTCTTTACTTATGGCAGCAATTAAATCCTGAATAAATGCATCATTATTAACTTTAGAAAGTACCTCACCCGATTTAACAACTGACAGATTGGAATATATAACAGCCAGTTCGTCCATATCATATGTATCTGTATTTCCTATATAATTTAATAGAATATCTACAGGTTTGTCCTCATATAGCCTGGCTATATCCACCAGCCTGTTGTATTCAATGCTTTTATCCTTAATCAAACTGTTTATTTTTAGCCTTAAATCCTCATCCAGAATGTTATATAAACTCTGTCTTGTTTCTTCATCCATATAGTAAAATATGTTACATAAGCTTTCTTCTCTCATGTTCAATAATATATCATTTATATTTTTAATAAATGAACTGTCTTTAATTCTCATATTTAATTCCTCTATTGCAGTTAACAATTCCATATTTTCCAGCTTTCTTGCTTCTTCCAATATTTCAGATTTATTTTCATCCATGATTTTATTATGTATAGTTGTAAGAATATCCTCCATATTATCCAGATTTCTAACTTCTGTAATCAGTTTGCTTGTAAGGGATGGAGATTTCTGATTCATTATTTTCACTATATCGCTATATAACAGCTCATCCTTTGTCTTAATAGCATATAATTCGTATACGGCATCAATGCCTCTTTTAATGTAATACTCTGCTATATCTTCCTTTTTCTGGTTCAACTCTGTTTCATCAATATTACTGCTATTTGTTTTTGCACTCCTTGATGTAATACTTTCCAAAAATGGTATGGTTTTTAAATAGGTATCTGCTATATTCTTAAATTCTTCGTTTGTAAAATATAAAAATCCCAGCACTGATAAAGCTATAATTATAAGTATAAGCAACGACAGGATTATATAGATTCCTTTACCTTTCCTTCTCTTCTTTGCTAAATCCATTTTCTATTCCCCCTAATTGCGGGTAGCTGTTTTATAGCTTATGAAATTATCATTTATCTTCAGTTCCTCTTTTCCCTGTTTATAGATGAATTCTTCATATTGGATTTCCCTTAGCTTTTCAAATATTTTCTTTTCTGTTACAGCCTGAACCATATCGTTCTTTGCCCTATCAAGTTCTTCCCTAGTTCTAGCAACTATTAAGCTCTGTTTTTCTATTCTCTTATTTAATGCACCTATATATGAATTATACATAGCTAACTCTCCAACTTTAATTCCCTTGCTGGATGAATTCCTTCTATCTATTACAGACTTTTTTTGGTTGTAAAAATCATTTAAAAGAGCTTCCTCTATCGTTAACTTTTGCTTAACCTGTGCAAATTTGATTTTACTTTGGTTTTCAACTGTTTCCTTATAGTTCAGTACTTTCTCAAGTCTAAATTTAAAACCTGCCATATGCTATCCTCCGTTACCCATTAAGTTTTGAAACAATATCTTTCATAATTGAAATAGTCTCTTCAAAAGAATAAGAGGCCATAGTTTCCTGTTTTAACATATTATCTATATCCTCCTTAATATCTATGGCCTTATCTATATTCCTATTGGTCCCTCTTTTATAGGCACCTATGTTAATTAAATCCTCAGATTCCTTGTAAACTGCCATTGCGTTCTTTATCTCCTTTGCCATAGATAAATGCTCTTTGGATACTATACTTGACATAACCCTGCTAACGCTTGCCAGTACATCAATGGCAGGATAGTGGTTTTGATTTGCAAGTTTTCTTGACAACACAATGTGACCGTCTAATATTCCCCTTACAGCATCTGTTATAGGCTCATTTAGGTCATCACCATCCACCAATACAGTATAAAGTCCTGTTATACTTCCCTTATTGGAAGTACCCGACCTTTCCAAAAGCTTAGGCAGCATTGCAAAAACTGAAGGTGTAAAACCTCTGGTAACTGGTGGCTCTCCTATTGCAAGACCTACTTCCCTTTGAGCCATGGCAAATCTGGTAACAGAATCCATTAAAAGCATCACATCTAAGCCCAAATCTCTAAAATACTCAGCTATGGCTGTAGTAACCAATGCACCTTTCACTCTGATTAAAGCTGGCTGGTCTGAAGTGACCACTACCATTACTGATCTTTTTAGTCCTTCTTCCTTTAAATCCTTTTGGATAAACTCTCTTACTTCCCTTCCTCTTTCTCCAATTAACCCTATAACGTTAACATCTGCTGAACTGTTCCTTGCTATCATGCCCATAAGGGTGCTCTTGCCTACTCCACTTCCTGCAAAAATGCCTATTCTCTGACCTTTTCCGCAGGTGAGTAAACCGTCAATAGACTTAACCCCCAGTGATAAAGGTGTAGTTATCATTTTTCTTTCCAAAGGATTTGGAGGAGTATTAGATACCTCGTATGTTTTCAAAGTTTTTAATTGCCCTAATCCATCAATTGGATTGCCTAACCCATCCAATACTCTTCCTACCAATTCTTCTCCAACAGGCACCTTCAAGGTTTTACCACTTGCTATTACCTTACTTCCCGGTGCAATGCCATTCATATCACCTAAAGGCATTAATAGCACGTTGTCATCTCTAAAACCTACTACTTCAGCCAGTATGTGCTCTTTTTTATTATGAGGATATATATAGCATAATTCTCCAATGGAAGCTATAGGACCATTGGACTCTATTGTCAAACCTGTTACCTTTGTAATATTCCCTATATATTTTATAAATCTTCTTTCATTGATTCTATGTATATATTTTCTAATATCTATACTTTCCATATTGATATCACTCATTATTTAGAATTGTATATATAAAATCTTTAATTTCCTCCAGCTGTCCATTTAAGCTTACATCTATATTCCCTTTCGATGTTTCCAGTATGCAATCTCCTTTTTTCATTTCACTGTTTATTCTGATTTCAACACTGTCTATAAGACTGGCTTTAGCTAAAATAGTATTCTCATTGTTCTTCAACACTTCATAGTCCTCTTTAGAAGTGATGATTGTAAGCTTATCCTTTACCTCCAATCCCTCTATTCCATTTAAAACCAGGGAGATAATATATTTTTCATCCTCCATTACCTTTTGATTAAATACTTTCTCGCATATTGCAATTACAAGGTCTATCAGGTCCTTTTCAGCATCCTTCAAAATCTGGCTTCTTCTTGTATTGTAGTACTCCTTAATCTCTAAGGCTTCTTTAATGAGCTTTTCTGCTTCCTTTTTACCTTCTTCGTATCCTTTATTATATCCTTCATCATATCCGTTATTGATACCTAGTTCATAGCCTTCAGAATATCCCTTATCCCTGCTTTCTTCAAATATTGTTTTTGATTTTTCATAGGCAATATTTAACTGTTTCTCATATTCCATATAAGCTTTATCCATTATTTCCTCTGCTTTTTTTTCAGCTTCACTTACTATTTGCTCATGTTTCTTCCTTGCTTCTTCTATAATTTCATTATATATGGAGCTGGATTTTAAACTGATATCTTTAAAAGCTGGATCTTTGCATTCTATTACTCTGAAAGACTTAATAACATTAGACAATTATCTCAGCTCCCCCTCTAGGTATGATTATTTCTCCTTCTTCCTCTAATCTTCTAATAACGTTGACTATTGCCTGCTGAGCTTCTTCTATATCCCTTAAGCGTACAGGTCCCATGAACTCAATATCTTCATTGATCATCTCAACAAGCCTCTTGCTCATATTGGAGAATACAGCTTCTTTTACTTCTTCACTTGCGCCTTTCAGTGCAATCGCCCATTGTGAATTGTTGACTTCTCTTATTACTCTCTGGATGCTCTTGTTATCCAGCGTTATTATATCTTCAAATACAAACATTCTCTTTCTTATTTCTTCGCTTAATTCTGTGTCAATTCTCTCAAGCCTTTCCATAATATATTTCTCTGTACCCCTGTCTACTGAATTCAATATGTCAACAACATTCTGGATTCCACCAGTTGAAGTAAAGTCTTGAGATAAAATCCCGGAAAACTTTGTTTCCAGTACCCTTTCTACCTCCTTAATCACATCTGGTGAAGTTCTGTCCATTACTGCTATTCTTCTAGCAACTTCCACCTGTTTTTCCTGAGGAAGGCTGGAAAGAATCTTTGCAGCCTGGTCTGGCCTTAAATAGGATAATATCAATGCAATTGTCTGAGGATGTTCGTTTTCTATATAATTAAACAGCTGATTTGGATCGGCCTTTCTTATAAACTCAAAAGGCCTTACATACAAGGATGAAGTCAATTTGTTTATTATTTCTATAGCCTTTTCCTCTCCTAATGCCTTTACCAGTATTTCCTTGGCATAATTTATTCCACCTTCTGATATATATTCCTGGGCTACTGCAAGCTGATAAAAGTCCTCCATTACTTTATCCTTATCCTTTGAAGACACCATCCTCATATTTGCTATCTGTAAAGTCATCTCTTCAATTTCTTCATCACTAAAATACTTAAATATTTTAGCAGATTTCTCTGGTCCTAAGGTTATCAAAAATATAGCTGCTTTTTCTTTTCCATTGTACTGTTTATTCATCATATTGCATCTCTCTCCTATTCATTTAACCAGGTTCTTAAAAGCTGTGCAACTAACTCTGGATTCCTTTCAACAAATTTATCTATTTGAGCCCTTATCTTTGGCTTTTCTGCTTCAATATCTAAATCCTCAACTTCAGTAGTGACAGCCTTTTCCTCTTCAGCTCTTAACCCTACTTCATTTAATTCCTTATATACCCTCTTTCTTCTTCTAAGCAACACAATGCCCAATAACATAAGAATAACTGCCCCAATAGCCAGTGGCAACGCCAAATTCATCTTTGGAACACTTTCTATAGCCGCTACACCTTCTGTATCCTTAGGTGCAAAGTTTCCTGCCATTACTACTACTTGTCTGGTATTCAATCCTGTTGCAGCATAAATCAAATTCTCAACATCCTTCTCTACATCAGCATTAAAATTTCCATTAAAAAGCACATCTCTATTTATCAATACTGCTACAGTTATATCTTCAACCTGGCCAGGTGCCTTTAATATTTCCTGATTAATCTGATTTAGCTCATAATTGATAATGCTGCTCCTCTTATTCGATACTTCATTGCTATCATTTGCCATTTCATAATCAGTAATATCTCCTTCAGTCTCTGGAGTACCTTGTCCACTTCCTCTGGCCACATGCTCCTCAACTTCCTCCATACTTCTTATCAATCCTTCATCATTGCCTTCTACAGGAGGTTTAAACTCTACAATTGTAGTCTTTTCACTGTTAAAATTGATTTTTACACTTGAAAGTACATCTACATTCCCTTTACCAAATATGTTCTCCAGAAATTTTTTTATGCTTTCATTTATCTTATTTTCTAAATTGCTCTTTATAACAAACTGGTCAGTCATCATCAGCTCAGACTCACCTTGACTATTTGTCAGCAAATTCCCCTCACTATCGATTACCTGCACTTCTTCAGGGCTTGTGTTTATTGATGAAGCGACAAGGTTTTGTATAGCTTTTATGGTCCCTGATGATAAGGTGCTCCCATAGCTCTTTTCAATAAATACGCTTGCTGTTGTCTTATTGTCATTTTCATTTAATACAAATCCTGTTTCATCTTTTTCATTGATATAGACAGTTGCTTTATCAATTCCGTCTATTTCTGATATGGTTGAAGCTAATTCGCTCTGTAAGGCTAATTTCATCCTCTCTTTTTTGTCATAATCAGTCATAGTCCAGCTGCTATCATTAAAAGCATCCAAAAAGCTATATCCAGATTTAGGTAATCCTTCTGAAGCCAGCTCTATCTTCGCCAGATTTTTCATATTCTCAGGTACAAGTATTGTCCTGGGGTTATTATCCGGGATTCTATACTTAATGCCCAGTTCATCCAATTTATCCTTTACTTCTGCCATATCCTCCAAACTTAAGTTAGTAAACAGCACATCATATTCTGTTCTGGTTAATAAAAACACAAGTATTATAACAACCAATAAAGAAATGACTCCAGCAATTATTACCTTTTTTCTTTTACCCTTGTCCAAATCATTCCAATATCCATTTAACTGATTTCTAACCTGCTGTATAGACTCCCACATCTTAACACCTCATTTCTTACAGCTCGACTATATTTGCATTCTCATGATCTCCTGGTAAGCCTCTATAACTTTGTTCCTTATGGACAAAGTTAACTGCAAAGCGATATTAGCCTTTTCCGCTGCAATTGTAACATCATGAAGGTTGTCCACTTCGCCAATGGAAAGGAGCACTTTATACCTGTCACTTTCCATCTGCAGCTGATTGACTCTATTCAATGCATTGTCCAGTAATGAACTGAAATCACTTATTTCCTTCTTTGTAGAGGTTTGTAACATATTAGTTAGAGTATTACTTAAACCTATAGATTTTATATCCATTTATTTTACCTCCGCCCTATTTCTAATGCATTCATCATCATTGACTTGGTGGTATTTATGGCTGTTATATTAGCCTCATATGCTCTCTGCGCGTCTATTAAATCCACCATTTCAACAACTACATCTACATTTGGCATCATCACGTATCCATTTTCATCTGCATCAGGATGTCCAGGTTCATATTTCAGCTTAAAAGGGGATTCATCCTCTGCTATATAATCTATTTCCACACCGCTTCCATTAAATTTGGAACTTATACTGTTTAAATAGCCCTCAAAAGAATTATCCCTGCTCTCTCTAAATACCACCATTTTTCTTCTGTATGGCATACCATTGGTAGCCCTTGTTGTACTTGCATTAGCAATATTCTTGCTTATAACATCTATTCTGGTCTTTTGTGCTGTAAGTGCTGAGGAACTAATATTAATAGCATCAAACATACCCATAAAACTCATCTCCCATCATTAATAATATTTTTTAATTTGTTAAACTCGCCAATTACCTGATTTATAACTGCATTGTACATTATAGCGTTCTTTGCTAAATTTGCTGATTCTACATCAATATCTACGCTATTACCGTCAAATCTGTACGAATACTCATCAGCTTCTACGACATTTGACTGAACCTTTTCCATATTACTAATATTTGAAATATGATTCTCGTGGGTCGTAATAAGATTTGAACTCCTCTTATCCAGGGCTTTTTTTAAGGAATCTTCAAAATTAACAGTAAGCCTTTTATAATTAGGAGTATTTGCATTTGAGATGTTATGATTAATGATTTCATTCCTTAACCATAATCCATTAAGTGCATAATTGAGGATATCTACATTTTTCAACAATCTATCCATAAATCCATTCCCCCTCAATCTTAATATTTATATTATATATTCTTTTGGCAAATTTCAATATGTGTTAACATAATTTTCTAAATTTTTGATTTTTTCAATTTATTTTTCGTCAATTTCCGTTATGGAATTTCTATAATCTTTATAATACATCAAATTTCTTCATTTTCATAGTAAATTATATACAAAACGCACTAAATATAACCTTAGACCTAAAAAAAAGCAGTGGATGCCTCCACTACTTTTCTTAAGATTCTCTTACCTTTTGAAGTTCTTCAAGCAACTTGTCATTTAATATTTTTATATGGGTACCTTTCATACCTAAAGACCTTGATTCAATTACACCAGCTGACTCAAATTTCCTTAATGCATTAACTATAACTGACCTTGTAATCCCTACCCTATCTGCAACTTTACTTGCTACAATTAAGCCTTCATCACCATCCAGTTCCTTAAATATGTGTTCCATAGCTTCCAATTCTGAATATGATAATGTCCCAATAGCCATTTGAACAACAGCTTTCTTTCTTGACTCCTCTTCTATTTCCTCATTCTTGGCTCTTAGTATCTCCATTCCTACAATTGTAGCGCTATATTCAGCCAATACCAAATCCTCTTCTGTAAAATTTCTTCCATATCTTGCAATGACTAAAGTGCCAAGTCTTTCTCCAGCACTGTTTATAGGTATTATTGTAACAATTTTATCAGGATATGGGCATTCCGTTTCATGGTCAAATACACAGTCTGTAATCTCCTGGAAATTCTCTTTGGTTTCCTTTACCTTTAAAAGTTCTTCATTATACTCCTTGGGAAATCTCTTTCCCTTAACTATCTCTGCCTGTATTATATCGCAGTCATATCCTTTAGTTAAAGCATATCCCAAAACCCTACCTTTTTTACTGGCAATATATACATTGGCATCTAATATCTCGCTTAATATCTCGCTTAATTCCTGAAATGATATTGGTTTTGAACCTGTCCCTTGTAAAGTTTTGTTCAGTCTTCTTGTTTTTTGCAGTAATGTTTCAGCCATGTAAATCCTCCTTCTATAAAATATATTTTGTAATGTCCTTTTCTTTTACATACAACATTAGCTTTTTGTTAACATAATCTTCATCTACTATAAACTCTTTATTGTCTATGTCAGGAGCTTCAAAAGAAACATCCTCTAGCAGTTTCTCCAATACTGTATTTAACCTTCTTGCGCCAATATTTTCAGACTGTTCATTGATTAAGAAAGCTGCTTTGGCAATTAAATCTATTGCCTCTTTGGTAAATTTCAATTCTATGCCTTCTGTTCTCAATAGATGTTGATACTGGGTAATCAATGCATTTTTGGGTTTAGTCAGTATTTCTCTAAAATTCTCTTCTGTAAGGCTTTCCAACTCTACTCTTACAGGAAATCTTCCTTGTATCTCTGGTATAAGGTCTTCAACTTTAGAAACATGAAAAGCTCCTGCTGCAATAAACAATATATGATCTGTTTTAACTGGTCCATACTTTGTAATAACTGTTGTACCTTCTATAATAGGCAGGATATCCCTCTGAACTCCCTCTCTTGATACATCAGGTCCCCCACCATAGTTCTTCCCTGCAATCTTGTCAATCTCGTCTACGAATATCATTCCATTTTCTTCAGCTCTTTTAATGCCTAATTCTATAACCTCATCCATATCTATAAGCTTTTCTGCTTCCTGATTGCTTAAAATCTTTCTTGCTTCCTTAATAGTAACCTTTTTCTTCTTTTTCTTCTTTGGAAGCATATCTCCAAATATATCACCTATGTTTATGTTTAACTCCTCCATGCCTATACCGCTATATAATCCTATTGTTGAATTATGCGTGTCTTCAACCTCTATTTCAATTATTTTATCATCCAACTCTCCTTTTTTAAGCTTTTCCAGAAGTTTTTTTCTTTTTTCCAGGATTTCCGATTTGCTTTCTTCATCCTGGCTCTCTTCTTCCTTATAACTTCCAAATAGCATCTCCAATGGGTTATTGCTTTTTCTCTTTGAAGGGAGGGGCAGAAGAATATCTATTATTCTTTCATCAGCCAATACCATGCTCTTTTCGTAGACTTCAGTAATCTTCTTTTCTTTAACCATCCTAATGGATTCTTCGACTAAATCCCTTACCATAGAATCAACATCTCTGCCTACATATCCCACTTCTGTAAACTTAGTGGCTTCAACTTTCACAAAGGGCATATCGGTAAGTTTAGCGACTCTTCTAGCAATTTCTGTTTTTCCTACTCCTGTAGGTCCTACCATAAGTATATTTTTTGGCTTAACTTCTTCTCTAATTTCATCTGGTAACTTATTTCTTCTGAATCTGTTCCTTATGGATATTGCTACTGCCTTTTTGGCATTATGCTGTCCTATAATATATTTATCTAACTCCTCAACAATTTGTTTTGGAGTTAACTCCCCCATAAAATCACACTCCTTAAATCACTTCACAAGAAATATTGCTGTTAGTGAATACACAAATAGAGGAAGCAATTAAAATAGATTCCCTGGCAATTTCTTCAGCATTTAAGTTCGAATGCTTAAGAAGGGCTTTGGCAGATGCCAATGCATAATTACCTCCTGAACCTATGGCCAACACGCCTTCCTCTGGTTCTATTACTTCTCCATTTCCTGAAACTAACAGCAAATTATCCTTATCTGCTGCCACCAGCAATGCTTCCAGTTTTCGTAATGTTTTATCTCTTCTCCAATCCCTAGCAAATTCTACAGCAGCTCTTTTCAGATTTCCACTATGCTGTTCCAGTTTCTCCTCCAGCATTTCAGCCAAAGTCAATGCATCTGCAACAGAACCGGCAAATCCTATTATAACATTATTATTGAATATTTTCCTTACTTTTTTTGCAGTGGACTTCATAATAGTTTCATTGCCAAAAGTAATCTGCCCATCTCCTGCTATTGCAGTCTTATTATCCTTTTTAACTGCAACTATAGTTGTTCCTTTCATCATATCAAACACCTCAAAACTATTCTACTACTATATTTTTCATTTTCAGAAAATTTAATCATATATTTAATAGATTACTATATTTTTTTGAATTGTACATACTTTTATTTATTTTCATTTCTAATGTATCCACATTCTTTATTTGTACACTTTATAACAATACTATTTTTGTTTACTTTTCTAGTCAAAAGACCTCCACAGTTAGGGCATTTCTCCTCTATAGGTTCATCCCATGAAACAAAATTGCACTGGGGGTAATTACTGCATCCATAGAAATTTCTCCCTTTGCTGCTCTTTCTCTTTACAATATTGCCCCCGCATACAGGGCACCTAACTCCTATTTCATCCAGTATTGGTTTGGTATTCTTGCATTCAGGATATCCTGGGCAAGCTAAAAACTTACCATAAGGACCATGTTTTATGACCATATTTCTTCCGCACTTTTCACAGACTTCATCTGAAACTTCTTCTTCAATCTTTATTTGGGATATTTCCTCTTCAGCCTTTTTAAGCACTTTTTCAAACTGGTCATAGAAATGGCTAACAATATCTTGCCATTTATGTTCTCCCTCTGCAATTAAATCAAGATTTTTCTCCATCTCTGCTGTAAACTTTTCATCCACAATATCTTCAAAATACTCTTCCAATAAGTTATTAACCAATATCCCTAACTCCGTTGGTTCAAAGGATTTATTCTTAACAACCACATATCCTCTATTTTGAATAGTCGAAATAATTGGCGAATAAGTGCTGGGCCTTCCTATACCCAGTTCCTCCAATGTTTTAATAAGTGAAGCTTCCGTATATCTTGGAGGAGGTTGAGTAAAATGCTGATTTGGTTTTATTTCTTTTACATGTACCTTTTCTCCTTCTTCCAATAATGGAATCTCATGGTCCTTATCTTCATTTTCTTCCGGAGCATAGACTTTCAAGAATCCATCATAGTTTAGTTTAGATCCTGAAGCTTTAAACAGATAGCCATTTGAAAGCAGTTTTACAGACATGGTATCAAAATTAGCAGGGCTCATCTGTGAGCTTACAAATCTCTTCCAGATTAAATCGTACAGCATATACTGGTCCTTTGTCAAAGAATCCCTTATTTTTGATGGAATTCTCTCAATGGAAGTTGGCCTTATGCATTCATGAGCATCCTGTGTTTCTTTTTTCTTATTGCTGTAATTTTTTCCGCCATTAGTGTAATCCTTTCCAAATTCTTTTATAATGTATGATTTAGCAGCATTTATTGCTTCTTCGGATATTCTCATTGAGTCAGTCCTGATATATGTAATTAAGCCCACTGTACCTTCGCCTTTTATATCAACTCCTTCATACAGCTCCTGAGCAATCCTCATGGTCTTTTTGGCTGTAAAACCCAGCTTTCGTGAAGCATCCTGCTGCAAAGTGCTGGTTATATATGGACCATTTGGGTTTTTCTTCTTTTTGCCTTTTTTTACTTCTAATACAGTAAAATTACCCTTATCTAATGAATTTAAAACCTCATCTACATCCTTTCTATTAGAAAGGTCAACTTTTTCTTCCTTGCCATCGTTATAGATGCCATAAAAGCTGGATTCAAATACTATTCCATCCTTTTCCAGCAGGGCTTCTATAGTCCAATACTCTTCAGAAATAAATCTTTCAATTTCCTTCTCTCTGTCACATATAAGCTTTACTGCTACAGACTGCACTCTACCTGCACTTAAGCCTTTTTTTATCTTCTTCCAAAGCAGGGGACTTATTTTATAGCCTACAAGCCTATCCAACACCCTCCTTGCCTGCTGGGCATCAACCAGGTTCTTGTCAATAGCTCTGGGCTTCTTGATGGCTTTTTGTATTGCATCCTTTGTAATCTCATTGAACTCAATCCTTATTGGGGCTTTTTCATCAAGACCCAATACGTGGGCTAAATGCCATGATATGGCTTCCCCCTCTCTATCAGGGTCTGTAGCAAGGTATACCTTATCAGACTTTCTGGCTTCCCTTTTCAATTCCTGAACAACTGGACCCTTACCTCTTATAGTTATATATCTAGGTGTAAAATTATTTTCTATATCAATTCCAAGGCTGCTCTTTGGTAAATCTCTAATATGTCCAACAGATGCCTTTACTTTATATTTCTTCCCCAAAAATTTCCCAATGGTTTTTGCTTTTGCTGGCGACTCAACTATAACTAGATTTTTCTGCAAAAATTTCACCTCCATAATAATGCCTATGAAAGGGCGAAAATTCCTCCGCCAATTTCCTTAATTATCCCTTTTAACTCTAATATTGTAAGTATGCTGTTTACTTCTTTTATATTCATTCCAGTTTTCATAGCTATGGTATCACAGTGCATTGGCCCTTCTTTTATCAATTCAACAATGCTAATCTCCAATTCACTTAAATTAGAGTAGTCTATATTTTCCTTTTTTACTCTATTTAACCTATCCTGAAGCTGATACAGCTCTTCAATTATATCCTCTACATCCATAATCAATTTAGCGCCATCTTTTATCAATCTGTTTGTTCCTTCGCTGAATATGCTGTTTATATTTCCTGGTACAGCAAATACTTCCTTACCCTGCTCCAATGCATGCTGAGCAGTAATAAGGGATCCACTTTTCCCTTTTGCTTCTACAATAATTACACCTAAGGATAATCCACTAATAATTCTGTTTCTTTGAGGAAAATTGTACGGCAATGGAGCTACCCCGCAAAAATACTCTGTAATCAATGCACCATTCTTTGCAATTTCCTTATACAGCTCCTTATTTTTATTAGGATATACTATATCAAGTCCATTTCCAAGGACTGCAATGGTCCTTCCATTATATTCCAGAGCAGTTTTATGAGCAATGCTGTCAATTCCTGTGGCCAATCCGCTGACTATTGTAATATCAAGATTAACAAGCTCTTTTACAAATTTTTCTGTAGCCCATTTTCCATAGCTCGTAGCCTTCCTTGAGCCTACAACAGCTATAGCAAACTCATCTTCTTCAAGTATTTTTCCCTTTATATATAGGACCAAAGGCTTATTATATATATTTTTTAAGCTTTTAGGATAATTTTCATCGTAAATTGTGACAACTTCAATATTTTGTTCCTCTAAAATATATAGTACTTTCTTTAAATAGTCCTCATTTCTGTTTTTAATTATTGTTTCCTTATTTTTTGAACTTATGTTCTTAAATCTATTTATAACACTATCCGTCATATACCATATATCTCTTATATCATCAACCTGTGAAATTATCTTCTCAATATTCTGGTTGCCAATATTTAAGCTGTTTAGCCATATTAATATATCCTTTTTAGACAAATCAATCAAGGTTTTTACCCCCAGTATTTTTTATCCAAACTCCTGTATCTGATAGCCTCAAGAACGTGATTCTCCGAAATTATCTCCTTCCCATCCAAATCTGCAATTGTCCTGCTTACCTTTAGTATTTTATTATATGTTCTGGCACTGAATCTGTATTTATTAAATGCTTCCTTCATTATTAGTTCTGCATTTTTTGTCAATTTGCAGTATTCCTTTATGTCTCTGGGGCTTAATTGAGAATTGCAATGGATATTTTCCTTAGAGTATCTTCTAATCTGTATTTCCCTGGCTTTGTTTACCCTTTCTCTTATATCCCTTGAGCATTCTATATTCACATTCTTGTTTAAATCCTTATAATCAACAGGCATTACCTCTATGTGAATATCAATCCTGTCTAATAAAGGGCTGCTTAATTTTCCTAAATATGCTTCAATGCTTTTTTGAGAACAGGTGCATTGGTGATAAGGGTCCCCATAATATCCACAGGGACATGGATTCATGCTGGCAACCAACATGAACCTGCAGGGGTATGTATGACTTGCATTAGCCCTAGATATGGACACTACTCCATCCTCCATAGGCTGCCTTAATACTTCAAGAACGCTTTTTTTGAACTCAGGAATTTCATCCAAAAAAAGAACCCCATTATGAGCCAATGAAACTTCTCCTGGTTTAGGTATTCTACCGCCACCAATCAAGGAAACCTGAGAAGATGTGTGATGAGGAGCTCTAAAGGGTCTACTCTTTATTAAGGCATTTGTATTTAAAAGGCCGGCAACACTGTATATTTTAGTGACTTCTATAGCCTCTTCAAAAGTAAGCTTAGGCAATATTGTAGGAAGCCTTCTAGCAGCCATTGTCTTTCCAGACCCTGGAGGTCCAATAATAAGTATATTGTGGCTTCCGGCAGCTGCCACCTCTAAGGCTCTCTTTAGCCCTTCCTGTCCTTTTATATCGCTAAAGTCTACATCAAATACTTCCTCCTCATCAAAATCTGGCTTTTTTTCACATTTATAAGGCATAATACATTCTGTGCCATTTAAATAGTCTACAACCTGTTTTAAACTATTTACAGGTATTATTTCAATATCCTCAATAACAGCACATTCCTCCCTGTTTTCATAAGGGACAATACATTTTTTTATATTGTTTTCCCTTAATGAAATAACCATGGGTAATGCGCCATCTATATGATTTATTTTTCCATCCAGTGATAATTCTCCTAGAAAAGCCATTTCTTCATTACTATTAATGATCACACCATTGGCCTTTAATATGCCTATAGCTACAGCCAAATCCAGTTGAGAACCTTCTTTTTTCAAATTTGCAGGAGCCAGGTTTACTATGATTCTTGATAGTGGAAATTCATATCCGCTATTCTTAATAGCAGTTCTAACCCTTTCCTTTGATTCTTTAATTGATACATCCGGTAAGCCTACAATATTAAATACAGGTATGCCCTTGGAAAGGTCAGTTTCCACCTCTATAATATATCCATTTAATCCATGCAATACACAAGTCTTTATTTTTGAATACATAGTTGCCCCCTTATATTCCCATTCCCCGGGTAATAACAAAAATCACACATATTACGATATTTATGTATATAAAACATTTTCTATATGATTGATTCTTACATCTCCAGACAAAAAAACCTCTATTACATCATACCTTACTTGATAGTCCTTATAGCCATTTTGCTTTATATATACATGGGAAGCCTTTACAATTCTATTTAGCTTTTTTCTGTTGACTGCTTCACAGGGAAGTCCAAAACTAGTAGTTGTTCTTGATTTAACTTCTACAAAAACTAAAATATTGTCTTTTTCAGCAATTAAATCGATTTCCCCAACTTTTGTCCTATAGTTTTTTTCAACTATCCTATATCCTTTTTTAGCAAGGTAATCCCTTGCAATGTTTTCGCCTAATATACCCTTTTCCCTGTTATTTGGCATATGGCTCTCCCTTTTTAATCTCATACTTTAATTTTGTGACTTTCATTTCCTATGATAATATTTTTATAATAATTTGTAAACTCTTTATCAATAATATTTTTAATATTTCATAATATTTTGAAAAGATATAATATTATTTATTGTCTTTTAAAATTTTCTTTAGAAAAGTCATCCTGTGTATAGGCGATGGACCAAATTTTCTTATAGCTTCTCTATGTTCTCTAGTGCCATACCCTTTATTCTTGCCTATGTTATACTCCTTGTATATCTCTCCCCAGTTTATACATAATCTATCCCTGTAAACCTTTGCAATAATAGAAGCACAGGATATACCGTATACCTTATCGTCTCCCTTGATGATACTCATTTGTGGTATATTCAATGGAATATTCTCGGCATCAATCAATAGATAGTCAGGTACTATTTTTCTTCCATCCTTGGTTTTTAAGTTTAAAACAGCCAATTTCATAGCCATCCTTGTGCTCTCTTTTATATTTATCTCATCTATGACTTTGGAATCAACCTGTCCTATCCCAACTGCTATTGCTTTATCAAGTATCCTGTCATACAGTTCCTCCCTTTTTTTATGGGAAAGCTTTTTTGAATCCTTAACCCATTCTATGATTTCATCAGGAGGCATTATAACAGCACAGGCTACTACATCTCCTGCAAGGCATCCTCTTCCAACTTCATCTATACAAGCAATATACCTATATCCTGCTTTGTATAAATCATTTTCTATTTCCAACTGTGGCCCCTCCCCTCAATATGGTCTTTCCAAAGTAATTCTTCCTATGATCCCACGTCTGAATTCATCAATAATTATATTGCTTACTCTTGTAAAATCAACTTCTCCACCAGATACAATTGCTCCTCTTTTCTTTCCAATTTCAATCACTATATCATGAGGGGTTTTCCCTTCAACTTCAATACCATAGCGGTTTTCCAGATAATCCTTTGAAATGCTGTTTAACTTTTCAACCAGTTTAACAGCTAAGGTGTCTATATCCAATATCTCATCCTTTATTGCTCCTGTAAGTGCCAGATTAAGCCCCACATTTTTATCTTCAAATTTAGGCCAGAGTATTCCCGGAGTATCAAGAAGCTCCATATCTCCTTTGATTTTTACCCATTGGTTTCCCTTTGTAACGCCTGGTTTGTTTCCTACTTTTGCACCCTTCCTTTTAGATAGGCTGTTTATAAGGGTTGATTTTCCCACATTGGGTATTCCAATAATCATAACTCTAATGGGTCTATTCTTTATTCCCTTTGTCAATAGGCGTTTTCTCTTTTCTTCAGTCAACTCATATGTTAATTCATATATTTCCCTTAATCCCCTATTATGAACTGCATCTACCAGAACTGAAGGAATTCCTTTTTTATTGAAATACTCCTGCCATTCTTCATTTAGCCTCGAATCAGCCAAATCTGATTTATTGAGTATTTTTATTCTTGGCTTTTCACCTATTATATCATCAATATCCGGATTTTGACTGCTAATGGGTATTCTAGCATCCACTACTTCATAAACAACATCTACTAACATCAGATTCTTCTTTATGGACTCTTTTGTCTTTTTCATATGTCCAGGATACCAATTAATATTCATACTATCACCCACTTAAGTGTATATAAAAAGGGACTTTTAAGTCCCCATTACTAGTATCTCTTCATTTCTTTAACTTTAGCTGATTTGCCCTGTCTTTCTCTTAAATAGAATAGCTTAGCTCTTCTTACCTTTCCTCTTGTTGTAACTACAAGCTTTTCAACTCTTGGAGAATGCAGAGGGAATGTCCTTTCAACACCTACTCCATAAGATAATCTTCTTACAGTAAATGTTTCTCTTATTCCTCCACCTTGTCTCTTAATAACTGTACCTTCGAATACTTGGATTCTTTCCCTGTTACCTTCTTTAACCTTATAATGTACTTGAACAGTATCTCCTACTTTGAAGTCTGGTATATTATCCTTCATTTGTTCAGCTTCCAGATTCTTTATAATATCCACTGTTAAAACCTCCCTTTTCATAGATGTTCTTGTCATATTACCTGACAGAGGACCATCCGTAGTTTACACTCAATGTATTATAGCATAATAGCATATAAAAGACAACTTTTTTATTTTTGCATTTTTATCTCCTCCAGGATTCTCTTTTCCTCTTCTGACAGCTCTCTTTTCTCAAGCAAATCAGGCCTGTTTAGATAGGTATTCTTCAACGATTGATACTTTCGCCATTTGCTGATTTTTTCATGATTGCCTGACAATAGTATTTCAGGAACCTCAAAACCGTTAAATACACGGGGCCTTGTATATTGAGGGTACTCCAGCAAGCCATTATAGTGGGATTCATCTACATATGATTCTTCGCTGCTTAATACTCCAGGAAGAAGCCTTACAACGGAATCTATTACAACCATTGCTGGAATCTCCCCTCCTGTCAACACATAATCACCTATGGAAAGTACCATATCCACATAATTCTCTATGATTCTATTATCTATACCTTCATAGTGCCCGCATAGGAGTATAATATGCTCCTTATTTGAAAGAAATTTGGCAGTTTCCTGATCATAGAGCTTTCCTTTTGGAGATAAATATATGACAAAAGAGTCTTTGCCTTTTATACTTGTTAAAGCTTCATAGATAGGTTCAGGCTTCATTACCATTCCAGGGCCTCCACCATAAGGATAATCATCAACTCTTTTATGCTTATCCTTTGAATAATCCCTTATATTTACAGTATTAAAGGAAAACAGTCCTTTTTCCAAAGCTCTTCCTATTACGCTGAAATTCCTCAAATTATCAAAGAACTCCGGAAACAGGGTTAGGACATCTATTTTCATTCTATCATTCCCTCAATAGGATCTATTGTTATCTTTTTATTTTGAACATCTATTTCAGTTACAAATTCCTTCACAGCTGGTATTAAATAGCTCTTGTTTTTTTCTGTATCCTTTACTACATAAACATCGTTTGAAGCAGATTGTATAACTTCTGTTACTGATCCTATTTTTTCACCTTTTGTGTTATATACAGTACAGCCTACAATATCAAATATAAAGTAATGGCCCTCTGGTAACTGAACCTTATCATCTTCATCTATATAGATGAAGTTATCTTTGAAACCTAAAACTTCATTAATATTATTAAATTCCTCAAATTTTATTATGACAAATCCCTTATGGTATTTTACACTCTCAATTCTTACCTTTATTTTATTGTCTCCAATATATGCCTTTTTTAAATCTCTAAACCTCTCTATATTATCAGTTAATGGATATATTTTCAACTCGCCTTTAATGCCATGAGTGTTTATAATTCTACCTACTACTATATGATCCATATGCTCACCTACTGTTTAAACAGAAGGGCACCTATAAGGTACCCTTTAATTTTACATTACTGAATAATTTCTACTACAACTCTTTTGTTTTCCTTAATGGCAGCTGCTTTAACAACTGTCCTTATGGCTTTTGCTATTCTGCCTTGTTTTCCTATAATCTTACCCATATCTTCTTCAGCAACTTTCAACTCGATTATGATTGATTGAGTACCTACTATCTCGTTTACCTCTACTTCTTCAGGCTTATCTACAAGTGCTTTAGCTATTACCTCTACTAACTCTCCCATAATGGCACCTCCTAGAAATTATTCTTCTGTGTTTTCCTTGCCTTTTTCATATATTCCATTTTCTCTAAATAATCTATCAACAGTATCAGTTGGCTTTGCACCATTCTTAAGCCATTTCAAGGCTTTTTCATTATCTATTTTAACTGTCTTGGGTTCAGTTAAAGGATTATAATAGCCTATTTCTTCAATTAGGCGTCCATCTCTTGGTGAACGGGAATCAGCTACAACTATTCTATAGAAAGGATTCTTTTTAGCTCCCATTCTCTTTAATCTAATTTTAACAGCCATTTTTACACCTCCTCTGCAATTAATATCTATCTAGAAAAAGGGGAATTTTCTTTTCCCTTTTTTCTTCATTGTTTTTTCCATATCAGCAAACCTTCTCATCATCTTTTTGGTTTCTTTAAACTGCTTTAAAAGCTTATTTACATCCTGGACAGTTGTTCCACTGCCTAAGGCTATTCTCTTTCTCCTGCTGCTATCAATAATATTAGGGTCATTTCTCTCAGCAGGAGTCATGGATTGGATAATTGCCTGGATTTTAACTATTTCCCTCTCATCTATGTCCAGGTTCTTCAATGCCTTATTATTAATTCCAGGTATCATTCCCAGTATTTCATCTAATGGGCCTAGCTTTTTCACCTGATTTATTTGTTCCAGAAAATCTTCAAATGTAAACTGCTGGGAGCGAATCTTTTTCTCCAGTTCCAAGGCTTTTTTCTCATCTATGGTAGCCTGAGCTCTTTCTATTAAGCTCAACACATCTCCCATACCAAGTATTCTGGAAGCCATTCTGTCCGGATAGAAAGGTTCCAGCTGGTCCAGCTTTTCACCCATTCCCACAAATTTTATAGGCTTGTTAGTTACTGCCCGAATGGATAGTGCAGCTCCTCCTCTGGCATCTCCATCCAGCTTGGTAAGTACTACTCCAGTAATATCCAGCTTGGTGTTAAATGTTTCTGCCACATTAACTGCATCCTGTCCTGTCATGGCATCTACTACTAAAAGTATTTCATGTGGTTTTACTGATTCCTTAATCCTTGTTAGCTCCTCCATCAGGTCTTCATCTATATGAAGCCTTCCAGCAGTATCGATGATTATTACATCGTTGTTATTTTTCCTTCCATGTTCAATGGCAGCTTTTGCTATATCTACAGGATTAACCTTATCTCCCATTGTAAATACTGGAACTCCAACCTTTTGGCCTACTACTTCCAGCTGTTTTATGGCAGCAGGTCTATATATGTCACATGCAACAAGCAAAGGCCTTTTGTTCTTTTTCAGCAGGTTATAAGCTAGTTTTGCAGAAGTTGTAGTCTTTCCGGAACCCTGCAAGCCACACATCAATACTATGGTTGGAGGAGAAGGCGAAATATTCAATTTTGATTCATTTTCTCCCATCAGTTTTGTAAGCTCTTCATTAACAATTTTGATTACTTGTTGCCCAGGAGTCAAACTTTCCATTACTTCAGCACCAATTGCTCTATCTTTTACATTCTTTATGAAGTCTTTAACCACTTTAAAATTAACATCTGCTTCTAAAAGGGCAAGCCTTACTTCTCTCATAGCAACATCTACATCTTTTTCAGAAAGCTTTCCTTTTCCCCTCAATTTCCCTAAAGCATTCTGCAGTTTTTCAGATAAACTTTCAAATATCATTAATAAACGCCCTCCTGGTTATTGTGAATAATCTTCCTAATTTCCTCTTTTAAGATAAATGCCTTTTGCTTTAATATCTCATTGTCTGTTGCATTAGATTCTTTCTCTATGTCCACTGCCAATTTATATACTTCTTCAAGGGATTTCCTATTCCTATAAAACTTCTCCACTAATTTTAATGTATCCTCATATTGGTAAAGATTTTCCTCTGCCCTTTTCAAAGTATCATATACTCCCTGACGGCTTATTTTCAACTCTTCTGCTATTTCAGCCAAGGAAAGATCATATATATAATATAGCTCTACAACTGAATATTGTTTCTCACTTAATAATTTCCCATAAAAATCGAATAAGATACCAACTTCCACTAGCTTTTCAACCATAATATCACCATAATAAATACTGTCAAGCAAAAAACTTGACAGTATTATTTTAATATAGCTAATTTGTGTTGTCAATAAATATTTAATCATTCAAGGGCTACACCTGCATTTTTCCTTTTAAAATAATAGCCTTTTCCCCATTTAGTGTGTATATATTCCACATTTCTAGAATCCTCTTCTATCTTTTCTCTCAACCTTCTTATATGCACATCTACCGTTCTTATATCTCCAAAATACTCATATCCCCAGATAGTTTCCAGCAGCTCTTCTCTTGTAAATACCCTTCCAGGATTTGATATCAATAGATAAAACAGGTCAAATTCCTTCCCGGTTAATACAACATTTCTTCCATTTATGCTAATTCTTCTTCCCACTGTATTTATTATAAAATCATCAATCTTTACAACATGTTTGTCTTTCCCTGTATTATTCATATTGATTCTTCTAAATAATGCTTTTATTTTTGCTTTTAAAACCATAAAATTTATGGATTTGGTTAAATAATCATCTGCACCGTATTCCAATGCCAATATTTCTGTCATCTCTTCATTTTTATCCGATAATACAATTATTGGTACCTGAGAATTTCCCCTTATAGCTTTTAATAACAATAGCCCGTTTCCATCAGGCAACAGTATATCCATAATCACCAGGTCATAATCATACTTTTTCATTTTCTCTGTTGCTTCTTTTATGGTTAAAGCAGATTCAACTATAAATCCTTCATGTTCCAAACTATATTTAAGCCCTTTAATAAAAGAGGTATCCTTATTAATAACTATAACTTTTTTTATCATATGTCACACTCCACAATTGTAATCACATTATTTGCCAGTGGCCAACGTTCTTTTGTCTCCATCCCTTTTAGTAATCTTTAAATAGTCAAAATACTCCAGTAAAGCCAAAGCTGTTTTTCTATTTGTATTTAATATGTCCCTAAACTGAGCCACAGTAACAAATCCGTTTTCATCCAGATATTCCTTTAAGAGTGCAATTGCCTTTTCAATATTTTCTTTATATAAATATATATCTTCACTCAATTTTATAATTTCTCCACTATTTATTAAAGAGCCAAAAACTTCCTCTACCTCTTTTTCATCCACATATGCCATTTTATTTATCAGCTCTTCTTTCTTGGGAGTTGAAAAACTTGCTTTTCTAAATATATCTATAATATCTTCCTTTATTCTTTTTTGTCTTTCATCATACTTGATTTCAAAACCCTTTAGGCAAAGGCTTTCATTACGCTGTTCAATACATCCTTCTTTTATTAGAAGGTCTATAAGCTTTTCTCCAACAAGAGGCTTTGCATTATTAAGGTATTTGCTTCGTATCTCTTCCTTGAGTACTCCAATTCTTAATGGAAATCTTTTGTGATACTGCTCCAAGTGATTCAATATCATGGATTTTATATAATTATAATAATCCATGTGTATTACATGTAAATCCTTTGTAAGATTGAATAACACAACCTTTCCTTCTTCTTTTAAATTATTAACATCCATCATAACCTTTTCTTCCAGCATGGCTGTAGATTTGGATATTTCCTTTATTGTAGGAAATGCTTTGCTGTTATCCAAAATAATCTTTTCAATTACATCCTTTAAATCTCCCTTTTCCTTTATTTTCAATTCCTCTATAGCCTTCTGGTCATATCTTTTCTTCTTAGCTGGATTTGGTTCAAGTATCTCTCCACCACCTATTGTAAACATAGGGGAGTAGAATCTTAGTATAAACCTGTCTCCTCTTTTGGCTACCACGCTTTCCTCCAGCCTTAGCTGAGCATAAGCCTCTTCTCCAGGATTTAGCTCCTCCCTATCCAACAATACAATTCTGGTAAGCACCTCCTTAGTGCCTATATATAACCTCAATCTTGTTCTGTTTTCAATTATTCTATCTATGCTATCAATAGCTTTTACCTTAACATCCAGCATATTGGTAGCTTTCATGGAATTTACCGGTGCAACTACATCTCCTCTTTCTATATCATCCTTTTTAACACCTGCCAGGTTTATGGCAACCCTTTGACCGGCATATGCAGTTTCAGTATTTACACCATGAACCTGCAGGGACCTAATCCGTCCAATTATATTCTTAGGAAATATTTCAACTTCATCTCCCACATTTATCAAACCCGACAAAAGAGTTCCTGTAACTACAGTTCCAAATCCCTGTACCGAAAAAACCCTATCTATAGGGAGTCTTGGCATATCATCCACCTGTCTGTCCTCTATTTCCATTGATAACTTGTCAATGAGATTTATAACCTCATCAATGCCAGTTTTTTTAGTTGATGAAACAGGTACTATTGGAGCACCCTCAAGAAATGTACCAGCAAGTTTTTCTCTTATATCCTCTTTAACCATTTCAATCCATTCTTCATCAACCAAATCTGTTTTAGTCAATACCACGAATCCTTTATCAACTCCTATCAGGTCCAATATGGCCAAATGTTCAACTGTCTGAGGCATGACACCCTCATCGGCTGCAATTACCAGCATAACAATATCTATACCAGCAACTCCTGCCAGCATATTTTTTATAAACTTTTCATGGCCGGGAACATCTATTATTCCAACCCTTTTCCCTCTAGGCAGATCAAAATAGGTTAACCCTAAATCTATTGAAATACCTCTTTCCTGCTCCTCCTTTAGCCTATCAGTATTTCTTCCTGTTAAAGCCTTTATCAAAGTTGTCTTACCATGGTCTATATGTCCTGCTGTTCCTACAATTACATGTTTCATCAAATGCACCCTTTCATTCTTTTAAGTCCATATTGTATACCTTCCACTAATATTTCATATTCTTCCTCCTGTATAGTTCTTAAATCTAAATATAAGCTGTTCTTATAGACCCTTGCAATAATAGGAATTCTGAATTCCCTCAATGCCCTTTCAAATTCAGCAATACTATATTCATTGAACCTGATTCTGATGCATTTTGTGGGTATTTTCTCCAAGGGCAGGCTGCCCCCTCCTACTTCAGAAAATCCATCCACTATTTCTATGTTGCAAATTTCATGGTCAACAGTTCCAATTATCCTATCATATAGCTTTTTAGTGCGTTTTTCCAGCTCCTCAACCCTCATGGTGAGCATCCTTAGTGTAGGTATTTTTTCCACAGCAGTTTTTTCATCTAAATAAAGCCTTAATGTAGCTTCCAATGCAGATATTGTAAACTTATCCACTCTAAAGGCCCTTGTCAGAGGATTTTTTTTCATCCTGTCAATATATTCCTTTTTCCCAGCTATTATCCCTGCTTGAGGTCCCCCAAGAAGCTTATCTCCACTAAATGTTACAATATCTACCCCCTTATTTATTGAATCCTGAACAGTAGGTTCATATTCCAGACCAAATTTAGAAAGGTCTACCAAAACACCACTGCCCAAATCCTCAATTAGAGGGAGGTTGTATTTTACCTTTAACGGATACAACTCCTCAGAGGATACTGATGATGTAAATCCCAATATCCTGTAATTGCTGGTATGTACCTTCAACAATGCTGCAGTATTTTCATTTATGGCATTTTCATAGTCTTCTAAGTGAGTCTTGTTTGTAGTCCCCACTGCCTTTAAAACTGCGCCGCTCTCCTCCATTACATCAGGAATCCTAAAGGAGCCTCCTATTTCTATTAATTCTCCTCTTGATACTATAACTTCCCTACCCTTTGCCAAAGTGCTCAAAACCAGCATAACTGCCGCAGCATTGTTGTTTACAACCATTGCATCCTCTGCTCCGGTAATTTCGGTTATTATATCCTTTAGATGGCTATATCTTGAGCCCCTTTCTCCAGTGCTGATGTCATATTCCAGATTTGAATAATTGGTTGCTATTTCCACAACATTCTCCATTACTTCTCTGCTTATAAGGGAACGCCCAATATTTGTATGTATAACTATACCTGTTCCATTTATTACCCTTCTTAAAGCATAGGAATTCTTCCTTTTTATCCTGTATAAAATATTATCTATTATCTTTTCACTTCTTTTTATGGCTTCATATTCATTTAGCTTTTTTTCTCTGATTTCTTCCCTGAATAAGTCCAGCTCTTCCCTTATTGAGCTTAATACTATTTTTCTAGGTACCTCTTCTAAAGCTTTTTTTATCTCAGCATTATCAAGTAATGCATCCACCTTCGGTATGTATCTAAAAAGATTTTTCTCCATCTGCATCAATCCTTCTTTCATTCTACTATTATAAAATAATCTTCCTTTTCTACAACTTCTCCAATAACTGCATAATCAGTAGGAGTATTCTTAAGCCTTTCAAGCAATAATTCTACATTTTCTCTGGGAACAGAAATCATAAGTCCTCCTGAAGTCTGAGGGTCATATAGCACATCCTTCATTTCCTCAGGAATTTCACCATTAAATTTTACCCTGTCACCTGCATGTTTCCTGTTGGAATAAGCTCCAGCAGGAACCAATCCCATTCTGGCATATTCCAATGCTTTATCAATTACAGGAATACTTTTATGATTAATCTTTATAGTAACGGAACTTCCTAAAGCCATCTCCAAAGCATGGCCTATAAGTCCAAAACCTGTAATATCTGTAACGCTATTTACATCAATTCCATCCAAAGCTTCCTTTGCATATTTGTTAAGAGTTGACATGACCTTGACTGCTTTATTATAAGCCTCTTCATCTGCCAATCCGCCTTTTATTGCCGTATTTATTATTCCAACGCCCAAAGGCTTTGTCAATACAATATAATCCCCAGGCTTTGAATTGCTGTTTGTCCATACTTTATTGGGATTTACAAATCCTGCAACTGACAGACCATATTTTGGCTCATCATCCTCTACAGTATGTCCACCTATTAGCAATGCTCCTGCTTCCTTTACCTTATCATATCCGCCTTTTAATATTTCAACCAGCACATCAGGGCTTAGGCAGTTTGGAAAGCAGACTATGTTCATGGCAAGCTTTGGTTCCCCTCCCATGGCATATACATCGCTTAATGAGTTGGCTGCTGCTATTTGCCCAAACTGGTAAGGGTCATCTACAATTGGCGTAAAAAAGTCAAGAGTCTGTATTAAGGCTAATTGGTCGTTTATCCTGTAAACTGCTGCATCATCGGATGTTTCCAGGCCAACCAGCAAATTTTCATCATAATTCTTTGGTAACTGACACAGGACCTGTGCCAATATATCGGGACCGATTTTGGCTGCTCACCCTGAAGTCTTTGTTAACTCTGTTAATCTTACCACCGTATCACTCCTTTACCTTACTATAATCAAATCCTTAATATCTTCAAATCTTCCCTTGCCTATACCTGATACATTCATAATTTCCTCTATGCTTTTGAATCTGGATTTTTCTCTATATTCAATTATCCTATCAGCCAGCACTTCACCTATGCCAGGCAAAGACATAAGCTCTTCCTTAGAACAGGTATTTATATCTATTTTCCCCGTTGAGCTGTTTGAACCTTCTGATTCATACACATCTATATATTCTTCTCCAATCTTTGGAATATATATCTTTTCCTCATCAGATAATTTCTTTGATAAATTAATTTTATCCAAATCTGCTTCTTTTTTCAATCCACCGGCTAAATTAACAGCATCAATTAGTCTTGCCCCAGGTTTTAGCACTACTACTCCAGGGTTATACACCTGGCCACTTATATGTACCATTATTTCATCTGCCTCTTCTGATTCAGCTTCTTCTGTTTGATCTAATTCTGAAAAATAATCCTCAATAGTGATATCTCCTGCTGTACCTTCCTTATCCTTTCTAAGAAAGTTAAATATAGACATAAATAGTATTACAACAACTATAGATGTCAGTATTAACTGTTCTTTTTTGGAAAAATATAGCATATTAAGAATCACCCTCTCAGATTATTTACATAATATTATTCTCCATATTTTGCATATGTCCTTTTTTTTAAAAAAAAGTATTTCCTATTTAATTTATAGCCATTTTTCTGATATACTATTAATAATTGAGAAAGGAGGTAGCTATTTGAAAAAGGTATTTGCAATTGCTTTTTTACTGATTTTATTAACCAATAGCATATCCTTTGCGGATAGCTTAAACATTTCAAGTGAAAGTGCCATATTAATTGATGCAGAAACTGGACAAGTCCTCTATGAAAAAAACCCTCACAAAAAATTGCATCCAGCAAGCACAACAAAGATTCTGACAGGAATCCTCACAATTGAAAATGCAAACCTGGATGATATAATAACAGTAGATGAGGAAGTGGTTTATATGACAAAGGGTGCCCATATTGCCTTGGAAGCTGGAGAGCAACTAACAGTAAAGGACCTGTTATATGCTCTATTAATTGAATCAGCTAATGATGCAGCACTTGCACTGGCAAAACACATTTCCGGAAGTGTAGAAGAGTTTGCTAAGCTTATGAATGAAAAGGCTAAAGAATTAGGTGCTGTAGAATCAAACTTTGTAAATCCAAATGGACTTAGCGTTGAAAACCACCTTACGACTGCCTATGACTTAAGCCTAATTGCAAAATATGCCATGAAAAATGAAACTTTCAGGGAAATTGTATCTAATTATACATATACCATTCCTCCTACTAATAAGAAAAATCAGGAAAGAATACTGTGGTCTTCCAATAAGCTGTTATATAGCAACGATACAATCACTGTTGACGGGAAGACTGTTCGTATTAAGTATGAAGGAATTACAGGTGTAAAAACAGGATACACACAGGAAGCAGGAAACTGTCTGGTTGCATCTGCTCAAAGGGGTAATGAGAGCCTTATTGCTGTTGCTTTAAAATCAAATAACATATACTCGGATATTCATAAACTGTTAGATTATGGTTTTGATAATTTTGAAAAAGTAAATATAGCCCCAATGGATCAATTTGTAGATAATATTAAAGTTGATAACGGTACTATACCAGTTGTAGCTGGTATACTGGGAGAAGAACTGTCTCGTACCATTCCGGTTAATTCCTTTGATAAGATATCAAAGAAAGTAACTATAAATGATAATATTACTGCACCTATAGAAAAGGGAGATGTTTTAGGAAAGGTAGAATATTTCCTGGAAGATAAATATCTCGGTACAGTAAATATAGTTTCTACTCTGGATATTGATGAGATTCCATCCCCAACTTTCTTTGAAAAATTGCTGAGTAAATGGTATCTAATATTATTATTTGGATTTATACTGATAAGATTTTTGATAGTCCTGAACAAGAAAAATAGAAGAAGAAAAAGGCGCTCCTACTATAAAGCACATAGCCCCTATTATTAAGAAAATCTTGCATTTTAAGCAAGATTTTCTTACATTAATTATGTTACAATATTGCAATGGCTTCTATTTCTATCAGTCCATCCTTTGGAAGCCTTGATACCTCCACACAGGACCTGGCTGGCTTGTGCCCATTGAAGAACTTGTCATACACTTCATTAACAGCACCAAAATCGTCCATGTTCTTTACATAAATGTTCACCTTTACTATATTGCTTATATCTCCGCCACCAGCTTTCACAACAGCCAATACATTGTCTAAGGATTGCCTTGTTGCTTTTCTGATATCATCCATTACCAGTTCTCCTGTTTCAGGAACTATTGGCAACTGACCTGATGTAAATATAATATTATTTGCTTTAACTCCTTGTGAATAAGGGCCTACTGCTTGAGGTGCTTTTTCTGTAGAGATAAATTCAATATTCATCATTAACACTCCCCTTTATAATTAATCTATATAAAATAACTATAAGGGTTATTTTATATCCTCTAGGGTCAACTCCTGGCTGTCAGCCCAAACTCTTTCCAGATTATAGAATTCCCTTTCAGCCTTTCTGAATACATGTACCACTACACTGCCATAGTCCAGCAGAATCCAGGTACCTTCCTTATATCCTTCCTTTCCCAAAAGCTCATAATTTGCCAGGCTCATCTTATCCTCAATTTCATCTGCTATAGCTATGGTCTGCGTAGTCGAGTTCCCGCTAACAATTACAAAATAGTCTGTAATAGTAGTCAGCTTTTTAAGGTCCAACACCTTTATATCCGATCCTTTTTTATCAGTACATGCCTTTACAATTATAGATAATCTTTCATCAATATCCTTCACCTAATTACCTCCTGTTTACTCATAGTATAATTAGTTATTATTATTTTCATTATTATCATCATTAAACATCAAATCTACAATTGCTTGCATTTCTTCCTCATATGGTACATAATATGATACTCCGTTTATATATTTGGATTCTCCTGGCAGAGTATCCATTTGTATGCCTTCTATATCATAATTCTTAATATTTACTGCAAATTTTAATATAAGGGCCAGTGGTATGTTTGTTTCAACATTATTATAATATGACTTGATCATTTGAGGTATTTTACCCACATTTTCAATCTTCAATGCCTGCTTAATCGCTGATTTAATAAACTGCTGCTGTGAGCGGATTCTTCCCAGGTCCTGGTCTGCATATCCCTTTCTAAACCTTAAAAACTGCAATGCCTTATCTCCATCCAATACCTGCAGCCCAGCTTTCAAATCAATATACAAAGGTGGTTCTGCAGTAGGATCGCTATATTTCATGTCCATTGGAACATCTATTTCAACTCCACCAATTATATCCACAAACTCTTTAACTATTTTATAATCAACCTTAACATAATACTCCAAATCAATTCCCAGTAAATCCTTTACAGCCTTTACAGATAGTTCAGGTCCTCCATATGCATGGGCATGATTTATCTTTTCTTCGCCATTCCTTCCCCTTATAAAGGCTTTTGTATCTCTTGGAATAGAAAGCATTGATATCTTGCCAGTTGATTTATCAACCTTGCACAGTATCATTGTATCAGTTCTGGTACCTTTACTCTTTTTTACATCATTTGAATCCACTCCCATTAGCAGGAAAGTAATTCTGTCTTTTCCCCCTATGAGCCTGTCCAGAAATCCTTCATCCTCATAATCAACTTCATCTTCACCTTCTGCAATAATAACCGTCTTATAAATAAAGCCTGTCCACAATACGGTAAACAAAACTAGAGAAATAAAAAAAGTCCTGAAAAACTTTCTTTTCATAATATATCACTCCATACTCTTCTGTATTAACAGCTGGTTCCTTGCTTTGACACTATCCAAATGAATTAATTTTCTCTTTTCAATTACAAATTTCAGCGTATTATCTATTGACAATATAAGAGCCTTATCCAAGTCAACCAATGCCAGTTTTCTTATATCATCAACTCCTTCAAAGGACCTTCCCGGTTCAATCATATCTGCAATATAAACTATTTTTTCAAGTTTGCTCATGTTTTCACGTCCGGTAGTGTGAAATCTGATGGCATTTAACACATCTTCATCCACAATTCCATATTCCTTTTCAGCAATTGCTGCACCTAATACGCTGTGGATTAATTCATGGTTATTTTTTGTCATACTATCTAGGATTATATCAAAATCCTCAGCAAGTTTCAATAAATTTATTCCTCCCTTAAGCTTTCCGCAATCGTGCAAAAGGCCTGCAACAGCAGCCTTCTCTACTGAAACATTGTATATTTTTGCTAATTCGACACTCTTTTCCATAACTCTCAAAGAATGCTCATACCTTAATTCCCCTATATTCTCTTTAAGCTTATCATAAAACCAGTCTTTTATCATATTATGCCTCCTGTTATCTGTATAAGTTGTTCTTATATATATACCTCTCCACTGATTCAGGTACCAGATAGCTGATAGGAAGGTTTTTGCTGACTCTATTTCTTATTTCAGATGAAGAAATATCCAAAAGGGATGCCTCCAATGTGTATATGGAGCTATTACATGATGAACTCAGTTCTTCAATTAATCTGTCTAAATTGCTGTTATTATATCCTGGCCTTTTGGCAACAACAAAATTGCATAAGCCTAAAAGCTTTTTATAATCCTTCCATTCATGTATTTGAAGAAGTGAATCTGAACCCATTATGAAATAAAAATCCACATCCTTATACAAGGATTTCAGAAGGTTTATAGTATCTATAGTATAGGTGGTTTCCTTTCTATCCATCTCTATAGTAGATAAGAAAAAGTTCTCATTGGAATTAATGGCTAACAATACCATATCATATCTATATTTATTAGGTAAAATCTTAGCATGTTCCTTATGGGGAGGTATACCTGTAGGTATAAACAGAACCTTATCAAGATTAAACTGAATTCGTGAGTATTCAGCCATCAACAGGTGCCCATTATGTATTGGATCAAAAGTCCCTCCCATTATTCCTATCCTCTTTCTTGTCAACATAACAACCTCCAATATATGTAAATTATATAAACTTCAGAAATAGCTTCTGAAGTTTATAATAAACTAAGGTAAAATAATCTTTTTATACTTTTTACTCTCCCTGTATAGCACAAATTTATTTCCTATGCTTTGTACAAACTCTGCATTAGTCTTCTCTGCTATCTCATTTGCCACTTCATTGGCATCAAGGAGACTGTTATTCAAAACCTTCACTTTTATTAATTCTCTCTTCTCCAAAGCATCATCTATCTGTTTGATAAAATTTTCAGTTATTCCATTCTTTCCTACCTGAAATATTGGTTCAATATTGTTTGCAAGGCTTTTTAAATAACTTCTCTGCTTTCCTGTTAACAATTAATACACTCCTTTTACTGATTAAATCTATTCAAAGAATTCAAATTCGTAACCACATATGAATACAGATTCGCCTTCTTTAATTCCCAGTTCCAGCAACTTATCAACTATGCCTTTTTGTCTCATGACATTCTGGAAATACCTTACAGATTCCAAATCGCTGAAGTTAATGGAATACAAGAGCCTTTCGATAAAACTTCCTTCAACTATAAACCTGCCATCTTCTTTTTTAACAACAATGGGCTCTTCCTTTGGTTCTTCAGCTTCAATATCCATCTCTTCATCAAAGGTTTCATAATTGGATTCAACTTTATTTATCATTTCCCACATGACATATTTGAGCTTCTCAATTCCTTCTCCTGTTGCAGCAGATATTGGATATATTTCATAACCCTTAGGTTCAAATTCTTTCTTAATCTTTACCAGCCACTCCTTGGATTCAGGCAAATCCATCTTGTTAGGCACAATTATCTGCTTCTTCTCCTTTAATTTTTCATTATATTGAAAAAGCTCTTCATTTATCTTGTAAAAATCCTCAACAGGATTTCTTCCTTCCTGCCCTGAGGCATCCAAAACATGTACCAGCACTCTGGTCCTTTCCACATGCCTTAAAAAATCAAGACCCAATCCTGCCCCCTTATGGGCTCCCTCTATTAACCCAGGAATATCGGCAATTACAAAGCTCTTCTCAGTATCGACCCTTACAACGCCTAAATTAGGCTTTAAGGTTGTAAAGTGGTAATTGGCTATTTTGGGTTTTGCATCGGATAGAATAGACAATATAGTTGATTTTCCCACATTGGGAAATCCTACTAAACCTACATCTGCTATAAGCTTAAGTTCCAGTATTACTGTTCTTTCCTCGCCTTTCCTTCCTGGTTCAGCAAATCTAGGAGCTTGTCTTGTTGGGGTGGCAAATTTGGCATTACCTCTTCCGCCTTTTCCTCCTTTTGCAATTACAAAAGTCTGATTGTGTTCCTTGATATCTACTATTACCTTGCCAGTTTCTGCATCCTTTACTATAGTACCTACAGGGACTTTCAATATCAGATCCTGTCCTTTCCTGCCATATTGCTTCTTTGTCCTTCCATTTTCTCCATTTTCAGCTTTATATGAACGCTTATATCTGAAATCCATCAGGGTTCTTATTCCTTCATCTCCCTGGAGAATTATACTTCCTCCATCTCCTCCATCCCCTCCATAGGGACCTCCGGAAGGCTCATATTTTTCTCTTCTAAAGGCTACTGCACCATCTCCGCCTTTTCCTGCTTTTAAGTATATCTTTGCTACATCTATAAACATACCATCATCCTCTATTGTTTCTCTATTATTTGGTAATTTAATTATACCAACTAAAGATTAGCTGTCAATATCAATCTACCTTGTAATTATTATAACCTTTAATTTGCTCTATTATGTTTCAGAAAAAAAAAGCCTACCATATGGTAAGCTTCGTATCTTAAGCCAATTCTTCAATTGGATAAACACTAACCTGCTTTCTGTCTCTGCCTTTTCTTTCGAATTTTACAACTCCATCTACCTTTGCAAATAGAGTATCATCCCCACCTCTTCCAACATTGTTTCCTGGGTGGATTTTTGTACCTCTTTGTCTTACAAGGATGTTGCCAGCTAATACGAACTGTCCGTCTCCTCTTTTAACTCCAAGTCTCTTGGATTCACTATCTCTACCGTTTTTTGAGCTACCTACTCCCTTTTTGGACGCAAATAACTGCAAGTTCATTCTAATCATATCTACACCTCCTTGTATATGAGAGTCACATACTCTGAATAGCCATCTATAATGGATTTGATACCAACTTCAAAAGTTCTGAGAAGTATATTTATTCTATCCAAATCAACATGGCTTAATCCAGCAGGTATGCTGACATCCAATAAGCCAGTATCCTCATCAATAGAATAATCTATAAGCTCCTCATCAATGTTCAGTACTTCTACCATTGCAATTAATACAGTCTGTGCAAGTACAGAAACAGCTGCACATACTATATCCTTGCCTTTAATATCATATCCTGAATGTCCTTCAACTCTGAATCTGGAAATATAGCCTTCCCTATTCTTATAAATGGTAACCTTAATCATTTTTATCCTACAATCTTTTCAATTTTTATCTTTGTATAAGGTTGACGATGGCCTTGTTTCTTTCTATAATTCTTTTTTGGCTTGTATTTAAAGATAACAATTTTCTTGCCTTTACCATGTTCCAAAACAGTTGCTTCGACTCTTGCACCTTCAATATATGGCTTGCCAATTACCACGCCATCTTCCTTTGAAATTAGAAGTACCTTTGACAGGCCAACCTTTTCTCCTTCTTCTACGTCTAATTTTTCAACTCTTACTATATCTCCTTCTTGTACTCTATATTGCTTTCCACCTGTTTCTATTACAGCATACATTATCGCTACACCTCCTCTAACCAGTCTCACCAATGCCAGGTGACTATGCTTTAAAACCCGCATTGTGTGGCTACCTACAAATTATGATTGTATCAGAAAATACTCATTTTGTCAATGAAGCTATCCAATATTTTTCCCTTACCATTGCAGTATGGGCATTCCTTGGCAAAATTCCTGCTTAGGCTGTTTCTTATCTTCTTTCTGGTTATCTCTACAAGCCCAAGCTTTGTTATACCAATTACATTTGCCCTGTTTCTGTCAAGCTTCAGGCATTCATCCAGTCTGTTCATAACAAGTACTACGTCGTCATCATTTTTCATATCAATAAAATCTATAATGATTATTCCACCTATATCCCTTAATCTAATCTGACGGGCTATTTCCTCGCAAGCCTCCAAATTAGTCGTAACTACTGTGTCCTCTAGATCCTTATTGCCAATGAACTTGCCCGTATTAACATCTATTGCAGTCAAAGCCTCGGTTTCATCTATTACTATATACCCTCCGCTTTTTAAATATACCTTTCTATCCAAGGCTGATTTTAGTCCCTTCATAATATTCTGGTCATATCTCATATCAAAATCCTTGTCATATACCAGCCTGTCTTTAAGATAAGGGGATATCATATCCGTAAAGTCAAGAATGCTATTATATTTTTCTTTATTGTTTACCAATACCTTTTCTACCCTTTTGCCAAAGCAGTCCCTTATAAGCTTGTTGGACAAGTCCATTTCCCTGTATATGAGCTTGGGACAAGGCAGAAAATTCCTCTCCCTTTCAATTCTTTTATATATTTCTATAAGTCTAGTGTATTCCTCATAAACAAGTTCTTCATCTATTCCCTCAGAACTGGTTCTAAATATCATTCCAATATCTTCTACCTGTATTCTGTATCCTATTTCCTTAAGCCTTTCAACTTCTTCAACACTTAATATCTTTTTTGATATGTTTATCATGTTTGAATAGGGAGTAAGAACTATATATCTGCCTGGCAATGTTATATGTGTGGTAACCTTGGGCCCTTTATTCTCTGAAGGTTCCTTTATAACCTGTACAATTACTTCCTGTCCGTTTTTTACTACATCATTTATGCTTATTTCGCCCCTGCTATACTTTACTCCCTTAGGAAGGGCATTTTTGACATATAAATAAGCATTTTTACCTTCTCCAATATCAACAAAGGCTGCTTCCATTCCTGGAAGCACGTTTACTATACGGCCTCTGTATATGTTCCCTGCCAGTTTATTTTCATTTTCAAAGTCCACATAGAACTCAACCAGTCTGTCATCTTCAACTATTCCCACTTTTTCTATACCATCTTTTTTATCTATAAATATATAATCCATAAAACCTCTCCCGTGTTACTACATTGGTGAACGAATCTCTCCATTTACTTCTAAATACATATTAAGCCTCTTAATATCAGCCATTTCAATATCCATATCAAGGCCTGTATATTCCTTAAAAGCCATAAGAAAATCTGTAGGCTTCAGATTTCCGCTGTCACCTGATTTTAGCAGACAATATAGCTTTAATTCATGCTCCGTACCCTTCCTTATGTCTTTATCATGTTCAGCAACAGTTACATTTCCAATCAGGGGCCTTATATTCCTTATGTCCTTAATTTCCTTTCCCTTTTTAATCCTAGTTCTTTCCATTAATATTTCCGTATTCATTAACCACTTATCAATAAAACCTTTAATAAAGTCTATATCCTCCACATTATATACCTTTACATTTATTTCATAATAGCTCCACCCGACAGCAGATGAAACTATATTATTATCATCTACATATTTTGCATCTATTATCCTTATACCTTCAGGTAATTCATTGTTCATGATATCTATAAAATACTTTTCAGGCATCCTTTCATTTAATTCCACATCCATGAATTCAGCTTGAGACTCAATGCCCAATGCCAGAGGGTTTGCTATGGATATTTTTGGCTGAGGATTAAAGCCCTGTGAATACTTTATTGGTATATTCCCTCTCCTGAAGGCTCTATCAAACAATCTCATCATATCAAGATGGGAAATAAATTTCAAATACCCTTCCTTAGTAAACTTTACCCTTAAGTTCATCAGCATACACCACCTAAAAAGCTTCTATTAATACCGCAATTATTACATCCAAGTCTGCAATCCCTGGTTAGGGTCCCATTCTTTGCCTTTTCGTATTCTGCAATGAGATATTTTTTATCCACACCTGTATCTATGAAATCCCAGGGTAATACCTCATCAGTTTTTCTTTCCCTTAATGCATAAAAGTCTGCATCAATTCCTGTCTTGTTAAAGGCTTCCATCCATTTTTCATAATCAAAGAAATCAGACCATCCGTCAAATTTGCATCCTAATTCCCATGCTTTATACAATGCCTTTGACAATCTCCTGTCCCCCCTTGCAAGCACTGCCTCAAGGTAGCTTATTTGAGGGTCATGATAGTTAAATGTAATCTTATTATCCCTTATTTCCTTCTTGAGAAGGTTTATCTTTTCATAAAACTCATCAATGGAGTTCTGCCCTATCCACTGGAAGGGGGTAAATGGCTTTGGAACAAAGCAGGAAACGCTTAATGTTATCTTTAAATTGCCTTTTCTCTTCTCCTTAGGAAGATTGAAAAATATGTTCTTTACCTTATATCCTAAATCCTTTATGCCAAGTACATCCTCTTTTGTTTCCGTTGGAAGCCCTATCATGAAGTAGAGCTTTATGGTTGACCATCCTTCTTCAAAAGCATAAGTTACAGCAGTTTCCAGGTCCTTTTCTGTAACCCCCTTGTTTATCACATCTCTAAGCCTCTGACTTCCTGCCTCAGGAGCAAAGGTCAGCCCTGTTTTCCTTACCTTCTCTATCTCTTTTAAAATTTCCAGGCTAAAAGAATCTAATCTCAAGGATGGAAGAGATACTCCAACCTGCTTTTCCTTATATTTGCTTATAAGTTTAGATACCAATAGCCTAAGCTGAGAATAATCACATGAGCTGAGGCTAGTTAATGATATATCTCCATATCCAGTGCTATCTGCAAGCTTTTCTGCCAGCTTCACAAGGGTATCCACAGTCTTTTCCCTGACTGGCCTATATATCATTCCAGCTTGACAGAATCTGCATCCTCTGGTACACCCTCTGAAGATTTCCAGGGGAATTCTATCATGAACTGTTTCTATAAAAGGAACTATCAGCTTATCCGGATAATATGACTTGTCTAATTCCTTTATTATCCTTTTGTTTATAACTCTAGGAACACCATCAAAAATAGGTTCCATTCTATCTATAGTATTATCCTCTTTATAGAATACATCATAAAACTGAGGTACATAAATTCCCTCTAGTCTACTTATTTCCTTCAAGAATTCAAGCCTTTTAAATCCATTTGATTTATGTTCCCTGTATATTTTCATTATGTCCAGTATAATCTCTTCAGCTTCGCCTATAACAAAAAAATCAATGAAATCTGCTATAGGTTCAGGGTTATATGCACAGGGACCTCCTGCAATTACCAAAGGGTCACTGTCCTTTCTGTCCTTTGAGTAAACAGGAATATTCCCTAAATCCAGCATGTTTATAATATTGGTATAGCTCATTTCATATTGCAGGGTAAATCCGACAAAGTCAAAATTCCTTATAGGTTCCTTGTTTTCCAGTGAAAACAGCGGAATTCCTTCCTTCCTCATTTCATTCTCCATATCTGCCCAAGGTGCAAATACCCTTTCGCAGGCTATATAACCCTCATTATTCAACAGGTTATATAATATATGAAGGCCTAAATGGGACATTCCCACCTCATATACATCAGGAAAGCAAAATGCAAACTTTATATCAACCTTTTCCAAATCCTTTTTTATGGAGTTTTTTTCCATGCCAATGTACCTTGCTGGCTTTTCAACTCTTTTCAATGCTCTATCAAAACTAATCTTATCTATCATCTCAAACCACCTTTTCTTCTGTACTAAATATAATATTAACATTATTTTCGCACTTTTAATAGAAAAAAATTAAAACTGTCATGGACAGTTTTAGAATCAGTTTCCAAAATCCAGGTAATCTAAAGGATTTACCGGGCTATCGTCAACCCAGAGTTCAAAATGAAGGTACATGTTTCCATCCCTGCTGGTTCCCAAAGTCCCTATCTTGGTACCAGCGTCTATTTCTTCACCTTCATTTACGTATATTTTAGTAAGATATCCATATACAGACTTAAACCCTTCATGCTCTACTGTTACAAAATACCCTTTTGTGCCTTTGTCTTCAATTTTCTCAACAATGCCATTTTCAATGGAAACTGGCTCTTTGCCTTCCTTTGGTATAATATCTATTCCATTATTATAGTCAGTCCTTCCATCAAGATACTTGATCTCACCAAAAGGCTTATAAATAGTGCCTTTAATTGGTGGCCTGTACTTAATGGTACCAGTAAAATTAAATACAGTTAAAGCTCTCTCCGGAAATGTAAGCAGCTTCTTGCCATAGTTAAGTAAAATTTCTCCATCCCTTTTGAGGCTAACCCTATAATTAAGTCCCTTATCGATTAACTGAATTATATTGTCAGAAATGCTGTTATTGAGCATTTTCAAAAACAATAATAAAATCAATATAATTATTACTCCCACTATGCTCTTTAGTTGCCTTTGCAGATTAAATCTAAACTTCAAAAAACTAACTATTCCTCTGTATCTTCTATTATAAGCTCTCCTATTCATAATTTCACCCACCTTATCCTACTTATATGATATTTATAGAAGGTGGGTTTTATTACTCATTAATAGCTATTATTTTATAAGTTGAAATTCCGGATTATCCATAATAAATTTTCCTTCCAGTCCTTCAGTCATTATTACCTTTTTATCCTTGGTGACAAAAATAGCCTCAATTCCATCCATATTTTCTATAAGCTCCAATCCCTTATCCACTCCCAATATGAACAATGTAGTAGATAAGGCATCCCCATCAATTCCTTTTTCAGAAATAATGCTGACCCCTGAAACTTCGCCATCTGAAGGATATCCTGTTTTAGAATCAATAATATGGTGATATCTTTTTCCATTATATATAAAATATCTTTCATAATCTCCTGAAGTAATTATGGAACTGTCTGTAAGCTCTAACATTCCTGTAAACCTGCCACTTGGCTCAAAGGGATTAGTCACTCCGATTTTCCATGGTGTTCCATTTCCCTTATCTCCCATTACATATATATTTCCTCCTAGGTCTATAATGGCAGATTTAACCCCATTTTCAGCAAATATCCTTTTTACTTCATCAGCACCATAGCCTTTAACTATGCCGCCCAAATCCAGCTTCATTCCTTTTCTTTTCAGAAACACATAATTATCTTCCATCAGTTTTAAATCATTGTAGTTTACAAATTCTAACGCCTTCTCAACTTCTTCATTGCTTGGTATGGAATCCCTTTCCCTTTCATCGTCATTTATATTCCAAAGGTCCACCAAAGGTCCTATAGTTGGTTCATATGCACCGTCGCTTAATGTGGCATAATGTTTTGCAGTTTCAAGTACATAGTATACATCCTCATGAACTTGCACAGGCTTTATTCCAGCATTTGCATTTATTTGACTGATATCGCTGCTTTCTATAGTTGCGCTCATTCTCTCTTCAATTTCCTTTAATCTGTCCATAGCAATATCCAGTATATTCTCATCAGTTGTATCGTATATTCTTAAGTTTATAATAGTGTCCATCATAAACCCTGATCTGGATATGGGATTTACAGTTTTCTGCGTACAGCTTGTGGCACTTAGTAATATTAATATCAATAAAAATATAACAGTTTTTTTGCCATTCATATTTTTCCTCTCCTATATATTTAGAAAACCCTAACACTATGTTAGGGTTTCCAAATTTCGTAATTAATATTATAACTTAGCACCTTCAAGTGCTTTTTCAACTAATTCAATAATAGTTGTTCTTGTGTTTGTAGCACCTGTTACGCTGTCTACATCGAGGTTTTCTACTCCATTGTTATCAATTATTAATTTTTGCATCTTAGACATTACTTCCATTGACTCTAAGTATGAGTAGTTATCCTTTGATTTTCTTTCTCCAGCAGATATTTGAACTGCTTCAGTAACAGGTTTTCCATCATCGCCTGTAACTGGCTTGTTATCTTCATCAAATACTACTTTCTTGCCTTCCATATCTTCTACAGCATATTCATAGTAATCCAATCCAACAATTTGTCCATGTTTTACAACTATTTTTACTTCACCAAGCCATCCATGGCTAGCTTCCTCAGCAGTTGCTGTATATTCGCCATCCTTGTATACTGGTTCATACTTTTCGCCTTTTGCAGCCTTGTCCATTAATTCGTTAACAATTCTCTTGAAGTTTTCCTTTGTGTGGGTTGCGCCAGTTACTGCATCGAAGTCTACTTTTTCTATGTCCTTAGTTTCATTAAATTGTTCATTCAGGTTAGCAATTACTGCTAATCCTTCTGCATAATTGTAATTGTTTTCATTCTTCTCTTCACCTGATGTTGCTAATATTTCAACATACTCAAATGAGGAAATTTCTCCGTTTGCAACTTCCATTATTGCCATTCCATAGTTTCCATGGTCGCTTACTGGATCCTTTACTAAATAAGTACCATCAACCAGCTCACCCTTAGCTTCATTTTGGTTGTTGTTATCGCCTGTGCTAGTTTCAGAATCCTTTCCACTACATCCAACTAACAAGGCAAATACCAACACCATAGATAACACCATTAAACCTAATCTCTTTTTCATTAGTACACCTCCGTAAAACTTTTATCTTTTATTGTGTTTTAAAAAATGCAAACAGCAATTAAATTATATCAGATTAAAATATTAAGTTCAATAATTTTTAACAAATATATTATCTATAGTTATCTTTAACTTTTATTATAGGTATGTTGGCTACTAGGGCAGAAACAGGGGTATTATCGTAATCCCTTTTCATCCTTGTAAACTTTATATCCAATGCTTCCTGATCAATATCTGCATATTCTTTAACAACCCTAATAATATCTCCCTTAATCATATCCAAAAACCTGGGAGATAAATCGGATCTATCATGAACCAGTACTAATTTTAGCCTTTCCTTTGCAACATTTTTACTCTGATTTTTGTTTTTCCCAAAAGCTTTAAATAAATCCAAGGTTATTCCCCCTTTACTTGCTAAACAAAATTTTTAACAGCTTGCTAAACTTGCCTTCATTAACATCCAAATCTAAGAGTTCAACTTCATTTCCAAGTATTCTGCTGCATATATTCCTGAAAGCCTTGGCAGATAATGGTTTTTCTTCAGCAATTACGGGCTCACCTTTATTTGTTGATATTACTATTGCTTCGTCATCAGGTATTATACCTAAAAGGTCTATTGCAAGTATATCAATGATATCTTCAACATTCATCATGTCTCCTCTTTTAACCATATCATACCTGATTCTATTGATTATCAGCTTTGGGTTTTTAATTCCATGGGCTTCCAATAAACCTATAACCCTATCTGCATCTCTTACTGCAGATACCTCAGGTGTAGTTACTATATATGCCTCATCGGCACCTGCAATAGAATTTTTAAAACCCTGTTCGATGCCTGCAGGTGAATCTATTATAATGAAATCAAACTCCTCTTTTAATTTTGCAACAAGCTCTATCATCTGTTCTGGAGTTATAGCAGTCTTGTCCTTTGTCTGTGCTGCAGGCAAAAGGTACAATCCGTCAAACCTCTTATCCTTAATAAGTCCCTGCTTGAGCCTGCAGTTGCCTTCTACAACATCAACAATATCATATACTATTCTATTTTCCAACCCCATTACTACATCCAGGTTTCTTAGCCCTATATCAGTATCAACAACTACTACCTTATATCCTGACATGGCAAGGCCTGTCCCTATATTTGCAGTAGCAGTGGTCTTGCCTACTCCACCTTTTCCAGATGTTATTACAATTGCTCTTCCCATTACCATAGTAATTCCTCCTATCATTTATTTTCTTGGTAAGTATGGTTCTATAACAACTTCATTATCATGTACTTTGGCTACTTCCGGTAAACCTGTAGTATCCATATTTTCATCCGGTCTTCTGCTTATAATATTGCCAATCCTAAGCTGCGTTGGACGCAAATCATAAGCAGCAACTAAAGCCTTTGTATTTCCATCACAACCTGCATGGGCAACTCCCTTTAACCGTCCTAAAATGACAATATTCCCTTTCGCCCTAACAAGAGCTCCTGGATTTACATCTCCTATAACAACTATGTTTCCGTCATATTCAATTACCTGCCCAGACCTTATTGTATTATGTATAAACTTCGTCATGCCTTCAACTATACCTTCAAACATGTTTGGTCTGTCTAAAGGGTCTTCCTTAAAATCCTCTGTAACATTAAGGTCATACTTATATTTCATTATATTTAACAGTTCTTTTTTTTCTTCCCTTGAAATGCTATCCCCTTTGATACCAGCTATCTTTGCACCTTTAAAAAAGTCCAGTGATTCTAACAGTTTTCTTTCAAGCTCTTCCAATATAGAACTGTATTCTCCGCCTTTGACATGTATGTAAATTCCTCCATTAATACCTTTAAAGCTAACCAGTCCCTCTTTCACAAATATTACCTCCAAAAGATGTCTATTTATATATTCTTTATTTTTTCAAAAATTCCTTCTACTTTTTAAAAAAATGAATTGGAAGGTTTTTCTACCTTCCCAATCCATTTTCAAAAGGCAATCTTTCATCTACACTGGTGTTGTTTAACCCGAAATACTGAGCAATAATTTCTCTTGCTATTGGAGCAGCATATCCTCCGCTACCTCCCTGAAATAGAACAATAGAAATAGCAATTTCTGGATCCTCATAAGGTGCAAAGGCTACAAACCATGCATATTCATCGTAGGTATCCCCGGTAACGGGATTTATTCCAGATCTTTGAGCAGTACCGGTTTTAGCTGCTACGGATATAGGGAAGTCCTTAAATATACTGCGTACACTTCCTTCTGTCACTACTTTTCTCATTCCCAGCTTAACGTATTCCAGATTATTATAATCATTTAGTTCTATCCTTTCTGAAACAACTTCCCTTTCATATATGGTCTGTGAATTATCATAATTCTTTATGCTATTGATTAAAGTCAGCTTATTCTTATATCCTCCATTTGCAATTGTAGCTATATAATTTGCTATCTGTACAGGGGTATATGCATTTTGCCCCTGACCTATTGTAACATTAAGAGTATCAGTTATATTCCAGCCTGCGTAATTTAAATAAGTATACTTAATCCTGTCAGCCAGGCCTTCCCTATCCCCTGGCAGTACCTTTTCAGGTTCAATTCCCATTTCATCAAGCCTTCTTATAACTTCATTTCTTGAAATAATATTATCTTCCTCCAACCAGCTTACAATTTCATTTATTTTTTCCTGAATCTCCTTGTCTGTAAACTCCAATCCTTCCTTTATATAGTTCCTAATATGGCTTTTCAGATAATTTCTCAATAGCGCTTGGGTAACCATAATCTTACTCTGAGGATTTGGAACTCCGCCTGATGCTTCCTTTGGTATATCTATTTCTATACCTGTTTTATCATTTAGCCCAAGTTTTTTTGCCATTTCAGCTATATCTTCAATTCCGAGGGTTACTCCTACAGGCTGTCCGGTTCTCTGATTATATCCCAATGCCAGTGAATAGAAATAATAGTTACAGGAATCCCTTATTGCATCATATAGATTTGTATTACCATGGGTTCTTCCGTAGGAATTCCAATACCAACATCCAAACCTTGCAGTTCCAAATTGTACATAACCCATATCCCTTATTGTCTTACTGGGGTCCAATCCTTTTTCCAAGGCAGCTAAAGCTGTAACCATTTTAAAGGTCGAACCAGGCTGAATAGCTGTTTGTATTGCAATATTATATAATGGCCTTGGAGCCAGCAAATCCTCCTCATGTTCAGGGAATAAGCTTTCCCAGTCTGATTTGGAAATCCCTGTAGCAAATAGATTAGGATCATAGGAAGGATAATTTGCCAGGGCCAGTATTTCCCCAGTCTTTACGCTGGTTACAACTACAGCTCCTGATGTTGCATTTATATATGGTCTTTTCTTGGAATTGCTGATTCCAAACTTATAATCTCCCCACTTGCTCTCAAATACTCCACCTTCTCTAATCTTTTCAAGTCCATATTCAAGGGCTTTTTCAGCAACCTTTTGAAGCTCCAGGTCTATAGTTAAATATATGTTATTTCCTGGTATAGCTTCCTCCTCATCTATTATGTTGGTCCTATTCCCAAGCACATCAACCTCAACCCTTTTTACACCATTTTTGCCTTTTAAAAGCAATTCATATTTTTCCTCAATCCCGGTTTTTCCAATTATATCATTTGGAGAATAGTTATTTTCAACAACATATTTTTCAATTTCATTTGCCTGCGAAATCTTTCCTAAATACCCTAGAATATGAGCTGCAGTTTCCTTTTCAGGATAGTATCTTACTGGTTCAATAGAAACCTGAACCCCAGGATATTCCACAAAGCCTTCCTCAATTTTAGCTACAGTAGCATCCTTAATTCCATAGGCAATATTAATAGGCTGATATGCCCTTTGGCCCTGCTTATCCAGCTGGTCATACAATGACATAATTACTCTCAATTCATATCGGCTTAAATTCTCATCTAATTCATAGTAATCTATTAAATAATTAAATGCTTCCTCAACATCATATTCCACTGGTATAGAGAATTTGCCGTACCAATTGGTTTTATCCACTATAGGTACATACTCCCATTTGGATACGGATATCTTTGGGTTATATCCATTAGAAAGCACTACTTCCTGTGCAATGCTTTTTACCCTATCATCAGTAATAAAATCCTTCAGTATGTTGTTTTGCTGTGCAAACCCAATAAGGGCATCTATTGGAAGCCTGCCACTCCTATCCTCATCATTCTTATAACTGTATACAACTGTAGAATTCTCTTCATCATATTCAATTTTTACAGGTGATTCAAGTCCTTTTTCTTTAATCTTGTCAATTAGGATCTCACCAGGCATTATTCTGGTTACTTTTTCATTATCATCAGTTTCCTCAACTACCTTAAACAGCAAATCCACTAGAGAAGTATTTGTAACTATTTCAACAAAATCATCCTTGGCATCTGTCTCTAAGGTAATGTTGCTGAATGAATTCATAAGGGACCTTTTTATTTCATAATACTCCTCATCAAAGGAAAGGGAGTAGTCCTTTAAAACGATATTTTCATTAAGGTTTTTCTTTTCAATTATATTATAGGCCAACTGTCTAGCTATTGGATGGTCCATAATCTTTCTTATGATATTTTTGTTATTGTTGACAAGTTGGACTATAGCCTCTTTAGGCGTGGAATCAATATCTATCCCATATTCCTTCTTCCACAGTTCAATATCCTCTTTTTCATCGTATTTAATATTTAGGCTGTTCCCTGCAACCTCTACAACAATTGGAACATGGATATCCTTATCCTCCAGAGCATCAATTGCCCTGTTCATTGTTATAAATTTATAATGCTCCTCGTAATCAGGATAAATATAAAAAGTATCCAGTATTTCAGGTAATAGATTATTGGATATTATTATGTCTATTACCTTATCCATGGGCGACAGGTTTTCTGCATTATATATCTCCTCGCTGGAATATTCAAATACATTAAAATTTATTGGAAATTCATCTACATAGTTTGCTCCATCCTCTTCCAATAACCTGGCTAACATTAGCAATACCTCATTTTTTTCACTTCTACTCAATGTATTTATTTCGTCCTTCAATATTTGAACTGTAAAGCTAAGCTTGTTTCCTGCCAAAAGTCTTCCATATCTATCTCTAATCTCGCCTCTGGGAGCAGTTACATATATCTCCTTTAATCTTTTATTATCCGATATATCCCTGTAATAATCTCCCTCTACAATAGTTAAGGTGGCTAATCTAAAGGAAAGCAAAATCATGGCAATACTTACAAATATAATCAATATGTTATATCTATCCTTAATCTTCTCTATTAATCTCAAATTAACACACCTCTATTTCTTGCTGAATCTGATTGAAGGAGTGTGGAAAAACCTTGATAGCAATTTAAACAATAATATTGACAGCAGTGTATTGTAGATAGTTTCAACTAAAACAATATCCTTCATGATATCAACTATGGAAATTTCATACCCCAGGAAAAATGTAAACAGGTAATAAAGAAGGTGATAACCTATTGTTGATAAAATAGTCATAAAAATAGGAAGCAATACGCTTTCCCTGGATAGCTTATTCTCAGTCATACCAATTAAATAACCTGCAAAGAAATATATAAATGGATTTATGCCTAAAGGCATGGCAAACATTATATCCTGCAGCAGTCCAATAATAAGCCCACAAACAGCACCAACCCTTTTACCATTCAATATTGCAATTATGACTACAACAATAAGGCTTGTATTGGGCACAACATCCAAAATGCTAAAATATGGTACTATTGTAGTTTGCAGTATGAAATTTATAATTATAATTAAAACTAACGCTAATATGCTCAATTTAATCCCTCTATCGTCTATTTGTTATAACAAATACCTTATATATTTTTTTGAAATCCACTGCTGGTTCAACTTCAATCTTCTTTGCCAGGTCTTCATCTTCCTTTATTACATTGGTTATTTCTCCTATATACAGATTATCAACATATATACCTCCAAGCCCTGAACTAAACAGCTTGTCTCCCTTCATAATATCTGCCTTGCTGTCAAAAAGATAACCGCTTAAATTTCCATCAATATTGCCCGACAGTATCCCGCCATCCTGGGTTCTTATTACTTTGAATGAAATGTTGTTGCTTTCATCTATAATAGAAATGACCTTAGCCCAATTGTCCCCCACATCAATAATTCTTCCAACAACGCCTTCCTGAACTATTTCTCCATCTACCTTAACAGCTTGTATTACAGTATCGCCTTTCCTTATGCCATCTTTCAATCCTTTGTCAATGGTAAACCTATTAAACCAGTTCCCAGGCTCCTTGCCTGTAACCTGCGCAGCAATGAGATTATAGCTGGTGTTTTCCAAAAGCTTCTTTTCATTTATTAAGTATTCGCTTCTCCCGATTATATCCTCATATTTTCTAATGGTATCTTCCAATTCCAATATCTTCAGCTTTAACTGTTCATTTTCTTCCTTCAGGCTAAACAAATCCTTAATAGATGTAAAAAAGTCAGAAATATTTCTCCCAACACTAAATACAACTTTTTGTACAGGAGAAAATACATTGCCTACAAATCTTTCTATTGCTGTTATTTTTATCCTTTCACTGCTTGTAATTCCGATAATAACAATAAGAATGATAGCAATCAAAGCTACTATCATTCTATTTTTGTATTTTTTGAAAAAAATCATATAGTATCACCACTTAGCCATTTCTTTTTCTACTATGTTCAGTAGTTCTTTTCAATATATCCAAGCTTTCCAACGCCTTACCGGTTCCCAACGCTACGCAGTCCAATGGATTTTCTGCTATGTGCACAGGCATTCCTGTTTCTATAGCAATTAATTTATCAAGCCCATCAAGAAGAGCTCCTCCTCCTGTCAGCATTATTCCTGACTCCATTATATCTGCTGCAAGCTCAGGTGGCGTCTTTTCCAATGTGGATTTAATAGCATCCAAAATTCCATATACCTGCTCTCTCATAGCTTCACATATTTCCTTTGAGGATATTTCAATGGTCTTTGGCAATCCGCTTACTAAATCCCTACCTCTAATGCTCATTTTAGTTTCCTTATTATTTATATTTGCAGAGCCTATTTTTATTTTAACCTCTTCAGCAGTTCTCTCTCCAATCATAAGGCTGTACTCTTTTTTAACATAGTTTATAATGGATTCATCCAGTTCATCTCCGCCTATTCTTATGGATTTGCTTGTAACTATACCTCCTAAGGATATAACAGCAACTTCCGTAGTACCTCCTCCAATATCAACAACCAAGCTTCCTGTTGGCTCCTGAACAGGCAATCCTGCACCTATAGCTGCTGCCATAGGCTCTTCAATCAGATAAGCATCCTTTGCACCTGCATTAATGGTAGCTTCCTCCACTGCTCTCTTTTCAACCTCAGTAACGCCACTTGGGACGCACACAACTACCCTTGGCTGAAACAACGATCTGCCAGAAAAGGCTCTTTTTATAAAATACCTTAACATGTTCTGGGTTATATCAAAATCTGCAATGACTCCATCCTTCAATGGCCTTATTGCCACTATATTCCCTGGAGTTCTACCAATCATCCTTTTAGCTTCTTCTCCAACAGCTAAAACCCTGTTGGTTTCAGTTTGAATAGCAACTACTGAAGGTTCCCTTATTACAATACCTTTTCCTTTTATGTATACCAATGTATTTGCAGTTCCTAAATCAATGCCCATATCCTTTGAAAATACGCTAAAAATTCCCATGTAAATTGCTCCTTTCTTCTATTAGCTAAAATACCTGCTAGATTATTTTTTTCTGTTTAAAACTGGTATAATTATTATCACCAATAATAATATGGTCTAAAACCTTTATTCCAATAATATTGCCTGCTTCTACAAGTCGATGTGTAATATTTATATCTTCAGTACTTGGAGTAGAATCTCCACTGGGATGATTATGTACCAAAATAACAGAATTTGCACTTCTCCTAATGGCAATATTGAAAACCTCCCTTGGATGTACAATGGATGAATTCAGGTTTCCAACTGATATTTCTTCTATGCTGATTATCTGATTTTTAGTATTTAGTAAAACTACTCTAAAGTGCTCCTTGTTGAGGAATTTCATCTCGTCCATTAGAAGTTCAACTATTATTAAGGGAGAATCAACCTTCATCTTTGATCCTAATCCACTACTTGATATCCTCTTGCCTAATTCTATGGCAGCTATAATCTGCGAAGCCTTACAATAACCAATTCCTTTAACATTAGTAAGCTCTTCCACAGTTGCCTGTGATAAGAATCTTATTCCTGAACTATCCATGCTCAAAAGCCTATTAGCAAGGTCTATGGCAGTATCCTCATTGTGTCCAGTTCTAATAATAATAGCAATTAATTCAGCATTGGATAAAGACTCAACTCCATACTTAATGAGCTTTTCCCTAGGCCTTTCATATAGAGGTAAATCCTTAATGGTATAGCTCTTATCGCTATTATTATTTACCACCATACAAACCACCCTCAATTATAAGAGACTAACGTTAAAATATTTATCCAACAGATAGTCTAGTTTCGCAATGGGTAGCCCTACAATATTAAAATAACAACCTCGAATATACTCTACCAAAAGGCTTCCATATCCCTGAATGCCATATGCTCCTGCCTTATCAGCATATTCTTTTGTTTTAATATATCTTTCAATCTTATGGTAGGATAAATTTCTAAACTTTACAATAGTCCTTTCATAGTCAATTATCTTTAAATTTGTACCAGCCTTAATAAGGCACAAACCAGTAATAACTTCATGTTCCTTATTATTTAGAAACTTAATCATTTCCATGGCCTCATCTTCATCCTTGGGTTTTCCCAGTATTTTCCCATCACACCACACTATTGTATCTGCCCCCAGTATTATCTCTCCATTACTAAAAACCTTTGCAACCTCACTAGCTTTCTCAAAGGATAAAGACATGGCAACCTGCTCTGGAGCTTCACCTTCCAGTACCTTCTCCCCTACATTTGGCTTTACTATTACAGTATTAATATTGAAATTGCTGAGTAGCTCTCTTCTTCTTGGAGAAGATGAGGCAAGAATAATGCTAGTCATAATATCACCTTGTTCTATCAATAGAATATCTTGTTAATTGATTTTTTCAGGTTATTAACAGTATAACCTGAAACCAGACCTACAAAGTAACCAGTAAATATGCTAGTTAGCTGTAATATGGGAAGATATGAAAATATCCTAATGTTGCTCATCATCAAGCTTGCCACTAATACCTGAGCAAAATTATGAGCCATAGCACCAAATATGCTAACACCCACTAAACTAAATATATTCGAAAGGTACTTATAGACAAGATACATGGCAATCAGACTCAGTATTGCACCTGATAAACTATAGAACAAGCTCGTAATACTACCTGTAGCTAGGGCAAACAATATGGATTTTAGTACTCCTGTGGTTAAAGCATCCTTAAAGCCAAATACAACCAAAGTTATAAGTATCACAATATTGGATAGCCCCAACTTAGCCCCTGGAGCAATGAAAGGTAAAGGCATCATTGACTCTACAATACTTAACCCCAATCCAATTGCCACCAGCAATGCCAAAAATACTAATCTTCTTAATCCTTTCATATTTATTCCTCTCTAACGACTAATACCATCAATTTCTGTTTCTACACCTACTCCCTTAATCTCAACTACCAATCTGTTAGGCAGGCATACGATGATCTCTCCAACCTTTGAAATGTATCCCTGTTTAACATCCAGCTGGTCAGGGCAATCTGCTTCTATTACTCTTACTTTACCATCTCCAATTTCAATGAGATTATATCCATAATCAGATTTAATAGGTATAGTCTTTCCTATCATATTGTCATCAAATGTGATTGTCTTTATCTCCTCGCCATTTACCTGTATGCTGATGTATTTTTCTTCATAGCTAAATAGAGATTGATTTATAAATATCAATGCCAAAACATTTACGACTATAATAGTTAATATTAATAATTTATCGCCCTTTGTCAAGCTTTTCACCCTTTAAACTAATTACTACATTAATGTCATAATTAGTTTACCACTTATATTTTTTATTTACAAGTTTCAATTTGCACTCCCTTATTACTCTATATATTATAAATTAATATATATAAAAAAAAAAGAGCCTAAATTTTAGGCCCTTTCTATTGCGCCTTGGCATTTAATTTTTCTAATCCTGAGAAAATAGCCCCTGTTGGACATTTTTCAGCGCATATTCCACAGTTAGTACATTTTTCATAGTTAATTTTTGCTAAATTGTTTTCAAATGAAAATGCCTGTTCAGGACAATTCTTAACGCAAATTTGACAACCTATGCATCCGATGCTGCAATGTCCTCTTACAACTTTGCCTGGGTCATTGCTCTTACATTTTACTACAAATTGATTATCATAAGGAACAAGCTCAATTATATGCTTTGGACATACATTTATACATGCTTTACATGCAACGCATTTTTCCTTATCCACAAAAGCAACTCCATTTACAATATGGATGGCATTGTAATTACATACATCAACACAGGTGCCGCATCCTAAGCAGCCATATGAACAGGACTTGCTGCCTCCGGCAAGTATGTTCTGAGCTCTACAATCCCTTAATCCAGTATATTTATACTTATTTTTTGCCTTGCTGCAATCTCCCTGACACAATACTGTAGCAACCTGTCTATTAAATTCTCCAGCTTCTACTCCCATTATCTTTGATACTTCTTCTGCTACAGATTTACCTCCAACAACACAGGCATTGGCTGGTGCTTTTCCTTCAACAATAGCATTTGCACAGCCATCACAGCCAGGATATCCGCAGGCACCACAGTTAGCCCCTGGCAATACCTTTCTTATCGCCTCTACCTTTGGGTTTACTTCAACAGCAAAAACCTTTGATGCAAGTCCTAAGCTAACTCCAAATAAAAGTCCTAATCCTCCTAATACAACTACTGGATACAATATTCCAGTCATGCTTTCACCTCCTATACAAGTCCACTAAAGCCTAGAAACGCTATAGACATAAGACCTGCTGTTATTAATGAAATTGGGAATCCTTGTAAAGGCTTTGGAATGTTTGAAAATTCAAATTTCTCTCTAATTCCTGCCATAAGAAGTAGTGCAATAGCAAATCCTATGGACGCTCCCAGAGCATTAAAAATGGTTTGAATTATGTTATATTCTTTATCAATATTTAAAATGGCAACTCCCAAAACAATACAGTTAGTTGTAATCAATGGCAGATAAACTCCTAATGCACTATAAAGTCCAGGACTGCTCTTTTTTAGGAACATCTCCACAAGCTGTACCAATGAAGCTATAACCAGAATGAAAACTATAGTTTGCAGGTATTCAAGCCCAAACCTTGCCAATATTTGATGATGAACTACATAGGTGATAACTGATGAAAGAGTTACTACAAAGGTTACTGCAATTCCCATTCCTGTAGCAGTTTCAGTTTTATTTGAAACTCCAAGGAAAGGACAGATGCCCAAGAACTGAGCAAATACATAGTTGTTTACAAAAATGGTACTAATCAATATTGTAAATATATTCATCTAAAACTTCCTCCTTTTCACCAGCCTTTTCCTGCTTCCTTCTTAAATGATTAAACAATCCCATAAGAATACCAAGTATAATAAATGCTCCTGGTGGCATTATGAAAATCAATGCAGGTTCAAAACCAGCTCCAAATATCTGAAATCCAAATATACTTCCTGCACCAATTAATTCTCTTATAATACCTAGTAAAACAGCTGCCAAAGTATAACCTAAACCCATGCCTAAACCATCAACAATTGAGGGTATAACACCATTCTTTGATGCAAAGGCTTCTGCCCTGCCAAGAATCATACAGTTAACTACTATAAGTGGAATAAATATTCCCAAAGCCTTGTACAAATCAGGAGTGTAAGCCTTCATGAACATTTCAACTACAGTTACGAATGTTGCAATAACAACTATAAATGCAGGAATACGAATCTTATCTGGTATTACCTTTCTCAATATGGAAATAACTAAATTTGAACCAACAGTAACAGCAATAACAGCAATGCCCATAGCCAATCCATTAATAGCTGAAGTGGTGACAGCTAATAGGGCACACATGCCAATTACCTGGACAAATATAGTGTTTTCCTTTATAAGCCCATTAAAAAACACCTTGGATAATTTCAATCTCTACACCTCCAAAATTCACTAATTAGCTAAAGCAGCATTATATGCTTCAAGTACCTTATTTACACCTTCAACTATGCCTTTTGTTGTTTTTGTCGCACTGGTAATTGCCTGTACTTCATTATCAGCTTTAGGACTTTTAGAATAAGTCAATTCCTGGGATGCTGATTTTCCTTTAAAGGAATCTGTAAAATAGCTCTTCTCTGCATTTGCTCCAAGGCCTGGAGTCTCTGAATGGCTTATTACCTTAATACCTGTAATTTGTCCATCTACTGATATTCCAAGCATAAAGTCAATTCTTCCGCCATAGCCTGTAGTATAAGCTTTGATTGTATATCCAACGAGATTTGAACTTGCATCGTATCCTTCGTTTACTTCTACTATATTTGAGCTTGCTGATTGAACTTCTTTAAGCTTTGATTCATCTAGCAATTTAAAGCTTTCAGCATCTCCCAGCACTTCCTGCATAGCCTGATTATTGGTTATCTTATCCAGCTCTGCAATTCTTTCAGCAGTAATAGCATTTGAAACGCCTAGCACTGCTGCTGCAACAGCAGTGATTATCAACAGAATCAATCCCAATTTTACAGTCTCATTCATCTATTTCGCACCTCCAAACACTCTAGGTTGTGTGAATTTTTCAATCAATGGAGTTGCTACATTCATTAACAATATTGAATAGGAAACTCCTTCAGGGTAGCCACCTTTTACCCTAATGAGGGCAGTCAAAATACCTGCACCTATACCAAAAATAATTCTTCCAATAGGTGTTACAGGTGATGATGCATAGTCAGTAGCCATAAAGAATGCACCTAATATTAATCCGCCACCTAACATATGATATGGTAAAAGTTCAGCATCTACACCTAATATTACTAACATAATAAATGTTGTACCAATATAGAATACTGGAATTTTCCAGTCAATAACATGCCTTACAATCAGATACAAAGCGCCAATCAGCAACAGTAGTGCTGATGTTTCACCAATAGCTCCAGGAATGTTACCTATGAACATATCCCACAGCTCTGGCAGTGCTGCTCCCTGAGAGCTGGATGCTGATGTAACTGCCTCTACAGTAGCAGATGCAGCTCCATCTGAAGCCATTCCGTATTTCATAATTGCCAGCGGTGTAGCAGTTGCAACTACATCTGGTCTAGTTCCTGTGAAAGTAGACATATGAGCTGGCCATGATGTCAACAGCATAGCCCTACCTGCTAAAGCAGGGTTCATGAAGTTTGAACCTAAACCACCAAAAAGCTGTTTAACAACAATTATTGCAAAAGCAGAACCCATAATTGGCAACCACCATGGAGCACTAGCTGGTAAATTAAATGCCAACAGTATTCCAGTAATAACTGCTGAAAAATCATTTATGGTAATCTGCCTTTTGAATGCTTTCTGGATTAATGCTTCAAAAAATACGCTTGATGCCACAGATATGAGTATAAGCTTCAAAGCATTTATTCCAAAAAAGTAAACGCTACCGATAATAGCTGGTACAAGAGCTATCACCACATCTAACATAATCCTCTGTACAGATTCATTTGATCTTATATGAGGAGATGAAGTAACCAATAATTCGTTCTCTAAAGCAACTTTATAGGCTTTAGAAGTATCTACTGCTTTTCCTTCCATTTCATTTCCTCCTATCTCTTTGATTTCCTCTTAGCAATTATTTCTCTCTTTGCCAGTCTAATAGACTCAACTAAAGGTCTTTTAGCTGGGCAAATATATGAACATGATCCACATTCAACGCAGTCAAGAGCATGGTACTCCTCTGCCTTATCAAAATTCTTCTTCATGGCATATCCTGCAAGATACAATGGCTGTAACTTAACAGGGCATACTTCCAGGCATTTACCACATTTAATACATGGATTTACCTTCTCAGGTTTTGCCTCTTTTTCTGTTAGAACCAATATTCCATTGGAACCCTTTATTATTGGTACATCTATTGAATACTGGCTGATTCCCATCATAGGTCCACCAGCTATTATCTTGCCTGGAGTACCAGTAAATCCACCACATTGCTCAATTAAATCCTTAAATGGTGTTCCAATCTTTACCATTAAATTTTTTGGTTCCTTTATTCCATGACCTGTAACAGTAACAACTCTTTCATATAGAGGCTTTCCTTCTAAAATTGCATCTGCAATTGCCTTTGTTGAAGACACATTACATACAACTGCTCCAACATCCATAGGCAATCCGCCTGAAGGAACTTCTCTTCCTAAAATGGCGTTTATAAGCCTCTTTTCATCACCTTGTGGGTATTTTACCTTTAGGGTCGCTACTTCAATATTTGGTTCGCTCTTAGCTGCTTCCCTAATAGCTAAAATAGCATCTGGTTTGTTCTTTTCAATGCCTATAATTCCTCTATTTACTCCAACAGCCTTCATTATAGCCTTCAATCCAAATACTATCTTCTCTGGATATTCAACCATAACTCTGTGGTCGGCAGTCAGGTAAGGTTCACATTCTGCCCCATTTATTAAAATAGTATCAATTTTCTTTTCAGGAGGAGGAGATAGCTTTACATGAGTTGGGAATCCTGCCCCACCCATTCCAGTTATACCTGCTTCCTTTATGATTTCAAGAATTTCCTTTTGAGTCAAGCTTTCCAAGCTTCCCTTTGGCTTAACTGACTCGTGCAGCTCATCTTTACCATCTGACTCAATAACTACACATTTTACCTTTTGTCCTGTTGGGGTTGGCATTTCAGTTATGCTTTTAACCACTCCTGAAACTGATGAATGCACAGGAGCTGATACAAAGGCACTGGATTGTCCAATTTTTTGACCAACCTTTACACTGTCTCCTACTTTAACAATAGGCTCACAAGGTGCTCCGGTATGCTGATGCAACGGAATATAAACTATGGCTGGTTCCTTTGCTTTTTCTATAGGAAGGCCTTCAGTTAACTCCTTGTAGTGTGGTACACCTACCCCACCTCTAAAAGTGAGATTTTCTAACTTCATCCTTTTTCCACCTCTTTTTTTAAATTCTATTGCTTTAATTATTTATATTTATATTAAAAATAAAAAAATTAACCGCATTTAGTAATAATTGGATATCAATTCTTGTTTATATATAATCATAAATATTATAACACTTATTTTCTCACATGTATACCCTATAGGGTTATTGTCATAATATTAACATTATTACCTGAATTTTTCACTTATATGTTCAAACTCAACTGTCTTGGGTCCTGGGGATAGATTAGATTTGAAAGGCTAAGACCTATGAGTCTAATATCTTTTATTATATTGAATTTGGTGGTCAATAGCTGCTTACTTGTTTCATAAATGACATTATGGTCATAGGTTGGTATATTCAAAGTTATGCTTCTGGTTTCCACAGTAAAATCCGAATATTTTACCTTTACAGTCACAGTCCTAATAAGAAATCCTTTCCTAACCAGCCTATTTGAAAGGTTGACAGAATATTCCCTCAACTTATTGCATAAAAATTCCATGTCGTTAGTATCACTAATAAAGGTTTCCTCTTCTCCTATGGATTGGTTGGTTATATGGATTTCCAAAGGCCTATTATCTCTGCCATATGAAAACTCAAAAAGCTCCTTGCCCCTTTTACCAAACTTTTCTATCAATATATCAACATCATACTTTTGAACATCTTCAATGTAGTAGATACCTAATTTATTTAACTCCCTTTCCATTTTAGGTCCTACTCCCCATAGTTTTGACACAGGTAAAGGCTTAAGAAAATCTACTATATCCTCTTTTTTGATAACCGTAAGACCATCTGGCTTTTTCACATCAGAAGCAAGCTTTGCAAGAAATTTATTTATGGATATTCCCACCGACGCAGTAAGTTTTAGCTCATTTCTAATATCTGATTTTATGTTTTCAGCTATATATATTGGATTACCTCCTGTCACATCCAGAAATGCTTCATCTATTGACAGAGGTTCTATTATATTTGAATATCTTCTTAGTATATTCAGTATCTTAGCAGACTCTTTCTTATATCTATCTATATCTACAGGCAAAAAAACACCATGAGGGCACAATCTCCTTGCACTTTCAATAGGCATAGCTGAATGTACACCATATTTCCTTGCTTCATATGAAGCAGTACATACAACAGACCTTTTTCCAACTCCTCCAACAATTACAGGTTTACCTCTTAATTGTGGGTTATCTCTTTGCTCAATAGACGCATAGAATGCATCCATATCCACGTGAATTATAGCCCTATCCATGAACTTCACCTGCTCACAAAAAAATCATATACATGCAGTATATGATTTAACAATGAAACTACGTAGTGGTGCAGGGCACGAGACTCGAACTCGTACGGTCTGTGACCGCTACCCCCTCAAGATAGTGCGTCTGCCAATTCCGCCAGCCCTGCACAAGTGGCAAATATGCCACATATTTCAGAGTATTTGTTTGTAACTATAAATGCTATGAACTTACTCCTCATCTATTATAAATCAAATTTCAATTATTATCAACCCTTTCCTTCTGGAAATCCTTAGGTATATACCATTTTTCTATATTTCTATATAGGTCATAGAAGGTTGGGTCTATGTTCCCTTTTATTTTTCCATCCATAAGAAGGGCTTCATTTCTGAATAACAGACTTACATATGGCAGATCTTCCAGTATTAATGACTGCAGGCTATTGTAAGCCTCAAATTTCTTCTCTGTATTGGAGGCCATATAAGCATCCAACAGAGCCTTATCCATCTTTTCATTGCTATACATTATGAAGTTGTTTAGCCCAATTTGAGATGAGTGAAAAGCAAATGAAAGCTCCGGTATAGGCGCAAGATTCCATCCCAATAATACCATATCATAATTGCCACTTGCTAATGCCTCATTTAACTCTGTCCACTGTGCATCTATCATCTCTTCAGTCAGGTTATCTGGAATCTTTTCAGTAAATCCCTTTACTACCTGAATGCCTATTTCCCTTAAATCTTCAACTATAAGCTCTGCAGTCTTAAGCCTTAACTCGTTATATGAATTTGTCAGAAGGGTTAAAATGACATCATTTCCTTCCGCATCTTCATAATAGCCATCTGAATCAACATCCCTCCATCCCATATTTTCAAGCTCCTTTTTTGCCTTGTCTACATTATAGCCATAAATACTTGAGTTTTCTGTAAGAATCCAGGAATTTGGATGTATTGGAAGGTCTGTTTGAGTAGCATGGCCTAGATATACATTTTCAATTATAGCTTGTCTGTCAATTCCGTAAGCCATTGCCTTTCTCAGCCCTAGTCCGTATTTCCTAAATACATCCTTAGAAAAATTGAACCCTAAAAATTCATAATCCTGAGAAACATACTCTATTATTTTAATTTTACTGTTCTGATCAAACTTTTCCCAATCAACTCCTACAGAATAAGCCAAATCCACTTGTCCTGTTTCAAAGGATACCAATGCAAGCTCCTCATCCTTCAATATCATCCCTATAATCCTATCAATAAATGGTCTTCCTCCTATATATCTTTGATTTGATTCCAGCTCAATTCTTTTATATTTTTCATAGTTTACAAATTTATAAGGGCCAGTACCTATAGGAATATAATTTTCTGCCAAAAGCGCCTTCTGATAGGATAAAGCATTTTCCACACCATCAACAAATCTATGCCTTGGAATAATTGGAAAAGTTAACACATCCAGCTGATGGCTAAAAGGGAATCCAAAAACTATATCCATGTTTAGCTCATCTATGACTACAGGCTCCATAATCTTGTCCAAATTTCCGCCATTAAAGTTCCCCACATAGGTTTTCCACAATCTCTTATAAGGGTTATCTTCACCTGCATATTTAATGGTATTGATGGTAAAAGCCACATCATAGGCAGTAAACTTCTCTCCATCATGCCAGTATACATCATCCTTTAATTTTATGCTGACAGTATTATTGCCCTTGAAAGAATAGCTATCAACCAGCTGGCTTACTATATTGTAGTTTTCTCCATACTCAAACAAGCTTTCAAATATAAGCTTGCTAAAGTAATAATAGCTCCTGTTGTTAACCAGAAGAGGGTTTAAAGTGTTAATGCTTGTAACAGGAAGTATAAGCTCTCCTCCATATTCAGGCTCATATTCATCTGAACTGTTATAATCAGCTTCAAAGCTCTCGCTACTCTGTCCTATTTCTCCTTCGCATCCTGTAAGATATACAGATAACAACAGTATGCTAATAATTATACATAAGATCCCCCTTTTCAACTGACTGTCCCTCCTACTATTTATAGATGACAAAATTCTTTACTACCCTTCTAAAATTGTTAACAAACAAAACCATATAGTTTTCCCTACTAGGTATTTCATAAACAAATTCATCTTCATAAAGAACTCTATATATACTGATATTCCTTTGAACCTTTTTGACATAGTCCTTTGTTTCAGCAAAGGGTATGTCCTTTAATGATTCCCCATCATCAGAGTACTTTTCATCCTGAAGCCATTTAACCACATTCCCGCTGCCTGCATTATATGCAGCCAACATCAGCGGCAAATTGTTATCAAATTCCTGACTCAATATGCTTAGATACCAGCAGCCAATCATTATGTTGAGTTCAGGGTCAAATAAGTCTTCCACATCAAAATCATCTATATTAAGCTCTTCGCTGGCCCATTTACCTGTAATAGGCGAAATCTGCATAAGGCCTCTGGCATCCTTTTTAGATATTGCATTTTTATCATATTTGCTTTCTACATTAATAATAGCTGCTATAAGATACGGGTCTACATTAAACTCATCTGAATACTTCTTTATCAGCATCTGATAGCTTAACGGATAATTTACCATAAAATACATGTAGAGAGCAAATAATCCTATAGCAATAAAAACAAAAAATATAGTAATTCTTTTTAATCCCTTTCCTATCATGTAATACAAAACAAGCCCTCCATATTCATATTACTTCCTCCACCAATTTCTTAACCTTGCCTTCCAGCTCATTTTTCTCTCCGCTATTGTCAATTATTCGTGTAGCATATTTTTTCTTCAAACACATAGGCATTTGAGCCTCAATTCTCTTTATAGCCTCCTCTTTCCCTATTGAATCCCTTTCCATCAACCTCTTTAATTGAATCTCTTCATCAACATACACAAGCCAGATTTCATCAAAGTGTATTCCATGGAATTGCAAATCATCCAATACTTCAATAAGTAAAGGTATATCCACAAATATAATCTTGCTCTCCGAATCTTTCTCAATATAATCCTTTATGGCAGCAAAAATATAGGGATGTACAATTAAATTAAGCTTTTCTCTCTCATTATCGTCATTAAATATAATGCTTCCCAGCTTCTTTCTGTTTATATTTCCATCCTCATCAATAATGTCCCTTCCAAAATGCTCAATTATCTCAAAATATGCAGGCTTGCCTATTTCTACAACTTCTCTCGATATCACATCTGCATCAATTACATTAAAGCCCATGAATTTAAGTATATTGGAAACCGTGGATTTGCCTGAAGCTATACCTCCTGTAAGTCCGATGATTTTTCTATTATTTTGATTCATACCAGCTGTCACCTACTTTTATATCCACCTTCAAAGGAACGCTAAGCTTTACTGAGTTTTCCATTATATACTTCACCAAATCCACTACCATATCTGCTTCTTCCTTGTGGGCCTGAATAATCAATTCATCATGTACCTGTAAAATCAATTTAGATTTTAGATTTCTCCTTTTTAACTCATTATATACATTAACCATGGCAATTTTAATTATATCAGCAGCACTTCCCTGAATTGGGGTATTCATAGCAACTCTTTCACCAAAACCTCTTACACTGAAATTTTTTGATTTCAGTTCAGGCACATATCTTCTTCTATTCATTATGGTTTCAACATATCCGTCATTTTTCCCTTTCTCCACTATATCCCTCATATACTTTTTTACCATCTCATAATTGTTAAGATAACTATCTATATAGGTCTTGGCTTCTTTCCTTGAAATATTCAAATCCTTGGAAAGGCCATAATCGCTGATTCCATATATAATGCCAAAATTTACAGCTTTTGCTCTGCTCCTTAAAAGAGGAGTTACTTCTTCTTTTGGAACATTAAACACCTCAGAAGCAGTTTTAGTATGTATATCTTCATCGCTGTAAAATGCTTCAATAAGCTTAGGGTCCTTTGAAATATGAGCCAAAACCCTTAATTCTATCTGCGAATAATCCCCATCAACCAGCACATATCCGTCTTCAGATATAAAAGCCTTTCTTATTTCCCTGCCCTCTTCAGTTTTAACAGGAATATTTTGAAGATTTGGCTCTGTGCTGCTTATTCTTCCTGTATTTGTTACAGTCTGATTGAATGTGGAATGTATCTTACTTGTTTTTTTATCTACAACCTCAATTAACCCATCTATATACGTTGACATTAGTTTTACCAGTTTCCTGTACTTCAATATCTTTTCTATTATTTCATGGTGGCCTATTAGCTTTTCCAATACTTCAACATCTGTAGAGTATCCAGTCTTCGTCTTTTTTATAACCGGCAGATTCAGTTTGTCAAACAGCACTTCTCCCAGCTGTTTAGGCGAATTAATATTAAACTCCTCTCCAGCTAAGCTGTATATATCTGATGTAAGCTTAGCAATTTGCTTTTCATATTCCTCCTTTAACTGATACAGAACATTTAAATCCACCTTAAACCCATTAAACTCCATGTCAGCTAAAACCTGTGCCAAAGGAAGCTCTACGTCATAGTATAACTTTGTCATATTCTGTTCATCTATTAGATTTTTTATTGGCTCTTCTACCTTATTTACTATGTATAATAAAGATGCCAGAAATTTAGCCCTTGTATCTATGGAAAGATCCTTAAATGTTTTCTTATTCTTGCCTTTTCCAAGCAATTCCTTTTCATCAATGCCGGAATAATTTATATATTCCTTTCCAAGCTCATTTATTGAGTAGTTTGATTGAGCAGGATTTATAAGGTATTGCCCTATCATGGAATCAAAGGATATATTGCTGATATCTATTCCCAGAGTCAGTAATGCATATATATCCATCTTTAAGTCATGACCACTTTTTTTGATTTTTTCAGATTCAAAGCTTCCCCTGAAATCCTCGCAAAACTTATTGATGTCATTTTGAGAAAAATCAATATAATAGGTATTATCCTTTATCCTTATTCCCACTCCAAGTATATTGCTTTTAATATAATGATAGTCTTCAAAAAGGAATTTAAAATACATATATCCTGTTCTAAAAACCTCATCTATTATTTTACTATAGTTGTTGCCTTCAATTATTTCATATTCCAAATCCATATCTAACCCATCAGCCTTTTCTGCTGCTGTAAAATCAATCTTTGCAAGAAGGCTGTTAAACTCAAGCTTTTTATATATATCAATAAGTTTCTCATAATCAGGCTCTTTAACTTCCAGCTCTTTAAGTGAGATATCCAATGGAGCATTTCTTATTATTTCAGCCAACTTCTTGCTTAGAAAGGCAGACTGCTTGTTTTCCATCAATGTTTCTTTTATTTTTTTGCTGCCTACTTTATCTATATTATCATATAGGTTCTCTATAGTACCAAATTCTTTTAATAATTTAACCCCAGTTTTCTCTCCAATTCCTGGTACCCCTGGAATATTATCCGATTTATCTCCCATGAGGCCTTTCAGGTCAATAAACTGCTGTGGAGTTATGCCATATTCCTCAATGAACTTATTCTCATCATATTCTACCAGGTCTGTAATGCCTTTTTTGGTTATCAAAACCTTTGTCTTATCTGAAGCCAGCTGTAGATAATCCCTGTCCCCTGTAACCAATATTATTTCCAGTCCATTTTCCTCTCCAAACTTCGATAGCGTTCCTGCAATATCATCTGCTTCATATCCATCCAGTTCCAGTTGGGCAATATTCATTATTGATAATATCTCCTTAATGATAGGGAATTGAAGGGTCAGCTCATTTGGTGTAGACTGCCTGGTCCCCTTGTAAAGTTCAAAAGCCTCATGCCTAAAGGTTGGGCCCTTCTTATCAAAGGCAACGCCTATGTAATCAATATTGTAATTCTCTTTTATTTTATAAAGCATAGTCAAAAACCCATAAACTCCATTGGTGTATATTCCATCCTTTGTAGTAAGCAATGGCAAGGCATAAAAGGCTCTATGTATTAAGCTGTTTCCATCTATAATCATCAAAGTCTTATTTTCCTTCACAAAATCAACTCCTTTTTTCAATAAAAATACCTCCATTTAAATAAAGTATACATTAAATAAATATGTCCGTAAATAATTTAAATAAATGCTTGATTATTTTATGTTTTTATGTTAGTATATATTTTGTGATGAATGAGCCGAAGTGGTGGAATTGGCAGACGCGCTGGACTCAAAATCCAGTGGGGCTCAAACCCCGTGCGGGTTCGACTCCCGCCTTCGGCACCAGTGAAATCAATGGTTGCAGGGTTTCACAAATCCTGGAATTAAATATAAAACCAGCTTTAGTAATGCAGTTTTAATGCAATTGAGTACAAAAAAAAATAACGGGGGCACCATCCCTGCTATTGTAACTAAGTAACTAAAGGTTCTTATCTATTGCCTTGCGTTTTCGCATGGCTTTTTTCTTTACTTAACAAGCCGT
>DUMS01000077.1 GCA_012839745.1 Tissierellia bacterium | reverse complement strand
ACTTACCCCTTAACCCTTTCTTACAGAAAACAAACCCCACATCAAATGAAGATTGCTCCTGCATCTGCTACGGGATTTTGGAACGAACTTTATTTTTATAGAGCGAACTTTATTTTCCTGGAATCAACTTTATTTGATTTATACAGAAGTAAACTTTACCTCAGCTATTTTACTCCACTGTTACTGATTTTGCCAGATTCCTTGGCTTATCTATGTCACAGCCTCTGTTTAAAGCTACATAGTAGGCCAGTATCTGTAATGGCACTACTGCCAATACTGGTGATAGTTCATCCATAACCTCAGGAATATATATTACCCTGTCAACTATCTTTTCTATTTCCCTGTTACTTTCCTTGGCAACTCCTATTACATAGGCTCCTCTGGCCTTTACCTCCTTGATGTTGCTAAGCATCTTGTCATATAATTTATCCTGCGTTGCTAAGGCTATAACAGGAGTTCCCTTGTCTATTAAAGCCAATGTTCCGTGCTTTAACTCTCCTGCAGCCATTGCTTCTGAGTGGATGTAGGATATTTCCTTTAGCTTCAATGAGCCTTCCATAGCCACATAGTAGTCCAATCCTCTTCCGATGAAGAATATATCCTCAGTCTTATATACTTCCTCTGCCATTTTCTTCATTTCATCTAAATGCTTTAATATCTCTTCTACCTTTTCAGGCAGTAGTTTAAGCTCATTAACTATTTCAGATACATCCTCAACAGCCCCTCTTTTCACTGCCATATCCAGGGCAATTAATGCTAATGCTGCAAGCTGGGCTGTATAGGCTTTAGTTGAAGCCACTGCTATTTCCGGTCCTGCCCAGGTATAAAGAGGATAGTCTGATTCCCTTGAAATGGAACTTCCAACTACATTGGTTACTGCCAAAACCTTAGCCTTTCTTTCCTTTGCCAGCCTTAAGGCTGCAAGGGTATCTGCTGTTTCTCCAGACTGGCTTACAACTATCATTAAAGTGTTCTCGTCAATGAAAGGATTTCCATATCTGAACTCTGATGCCACCTCTGCTATAACAGGTATTTTAGCATACTTCTCTATTAGAACTTTGCCTACCAGTCCTGCATGATATGCAGTTCCACAGGATACCATATATATTTTATTTATATTCCTTATATATTCCTTTTCCAAGGTAATATCCTTAATGTCTATTTGTCCCATCCTATTAATTCTAGAGCTTATTGTATCTTTAATTGCCTTTGGCTGTTCATGTATTTCCTTGATCATGAAATGGTCATATCCGCCTTTTTCTGCAGATTCCACATTCCAGTTTACATTGAATATCTCCCTGTTTACCTTGGTTCCGTCAGTTTTCATTATCTCTACGCTGTCAGCCCTTAATACTGCCATATCATTATTCTCCAGAAGATATACCTTCCTTGTATGGTTCAATATGGCTGGAATATCAGAAGCAATGAAGTTTTCGCCTTCTCCTATTCCTACTACCAGTGGGCTATCCTTTCTCACTGCAATGACCATATCCGGATTATTGCTGTCTATTATTCCTAAGGCATATGACCCTTCCAGCATAGATACTACCTTCTGAACAGTTTCAATTATATTTCCATTGTAGTAGCAGTCAATCAGATGAGGGATAACCTCAGTATCAGTGTCGGATTTAAATTCATAGCCCTTTTCTATAAGTTCCTCCTTCAATGGAATATAGTTTTCAATTATTCCATTGTGAACAACTGCTATGGCATTATTTGAATTCAAATGTGGATGAGCATTAACGTCTGAAGGCTCCCCGTGGGTTGCCCATCTTGTATGGCCTATTCCTATGGTACCTTCCAACACTTTTTCTCCAAGGCTGTCCTTTAGTACAGAAAGTCTACCTTTATGCTTTTTCACTTCCACTCCATTTTCATTTATTACAGCTATTCCAGCTGAGTCATATCCTCTATATTCCAGCTTTTCCAAGCCTTCTATCAATATGTTAGCCGCATTCCTGTTTCCAATATAACCAACTATACCGCACATACTTTCACCCCTTATGAATACTTTTGCTACCTAGGCTACATTTGTCCCTGCAATTGCTTGCAGGATTTGTATAGCCCTCAAAGGTGGTAGCTCACCTTCATGGCATCCGCCGAATCTTCGATAAACCATATCCTCGTCAGCTCTTACGAGCTCTGGCGCTTATGTTTTTATTTTTATTACAGGCATCACCTCCTAGAAGGGCTATATTACATTTTATCATTATCATACTCCCTAGTCATCAAAAAAATAAAATAAATTTGCTTAATCTGACATATAGATTAATATACTCAAACTTTAAGGGCTATGAATATGGGGTGATTTTTTGAAAGCAAAAGGTTTCATTTATGGGTCTATACTTATGGTTATAATCAACTTCATAGTAAGAGGTGTGGATTTCGTATACGATGTCATGCTGTCAAAATACATAGGTGCTGAAGGATTAGGACTGGCACACATGGCCAGATCTGTTATGATGATTTTCATTGTCATATCCAGTGCTGGTATACCAACTGCCATTTCCAGATTAGTGGCAGAATACAATTCAAGGAAGGATTACCATACCACCAGAAAGATACTCAAGGTGTCCATTTTTTTAGCCTTAGCCTTTGGGATTTGCTTTAGTACAATAATAGCCATATTTGGCGATGATATCGCCATAAACATATATAAAAATAAATTCATAATTGTGCCCATTTATTTTCTCATTCCTGCAGTTATACTGCTTCCCCTTACCATAACTCTAAGGGGGTATTATTACGGATTGAGAGAAATAGCTGTACCTAATGTTTCTCAGATAATAGAGCATGTTGCTCAGCTGATAATAGTATTTTTTATGCTTACCTTGGCCTATCCAATGACACCTGTTAAAGGTGCCTTAATTGCCATATGCGGTATTTCCATAGGAGAAATATTTGATTTAGTATGGCTCACATCAATGCTGAGGAAAACCAATGATAAAAAGGCTTATATTAAATATCAGTTAAAATCTGCCTTTGAAATACTAAAACAGATATTTTCCATATCTGCACCTATAGCCATAGCCGATTTAATAAGCGTTATACTAAGGTTTGCAAACTCCATATTCATACCACGAAAACTTATGGAAATAGGATATACCAATAGCGAAGCAGTTTCAACCCTGGGCAGGATATCAGGTATGGCAATGCCCTTAATTGCCCTTCCATTTATAGTGACAGGAGCCATTGTCACCAATTTAGTTCCAAGTCTATCTGAAAATATGTCATTAAAAAGATATGATATGGTAAAAAAAGATATAAACTTTTCCCTGAAAATGACTTTGCTTGCAGCAATACCCCTTACAGGAGTATGCCTGATGTTTTCTGAAGAGTTGGGATACTATATATACGAAGATACGCAGGTTGGCTATTTCATAAGAGCCATGTCCTTTGGAACCATATTTATGTCACTGGAACATACCTGTTCTGGAATACTTAACGGGCTAAACATGCAAGTATCTGCTACAATAAACAGGCTAATAGGGCTAAGCCTGCAGGTAGGATGCATTTATACCTTAATCGGGAATCCAAGGTTTGGAGTAAATGGATTCTTTATTGGTTTCTTTTTATCAGGCATTGTAATTTTCATACTGGACCATATTACCATAAACAAAAAGGTAAAATTAAAAATAGATTACAAGGATATTCTTCTAAAACCGGTTTTAGCCAGCCTAATAATGTTTATAATAGCGCATTATAGCATAAATATATTCAAAGAACTGCTCTCCAGGGATTCCACCATATTCTTTACCAGCTTGGGAACTGGCGGAGGAGCCTATTTGGTAATGCTGTTTATAACCAATGCTCTTCCCAGAAATATCATAAGGAAGATAACCAGTTAGCACTCAGCTGCCTCCGCCTTGAATTTCCCTTTATTTTTCATAATACAATATGTTCTTAATCATCTCCGGCCTTATCTCCCATATGTTAGCCTGAACTGTGAATATGTTCCAGTTGTCTATTTCAAATATTCTCACCCAGCTGTCCATTATTCTTTTCTTTTCCAAAGGATATAGATATGAATATTTCCCTTCGATAAATGAATATATATCAATATCTTTAAAGCCTTTTCTCTTCATGTCCTCCAGGTACTCCCTGTCATCATTTTCATCCTTTGGGAGATAGCGATGGTTTAAAACAAAATCCCACTTGCTTCCATCAAAATATATGACCTGAGATTTATCTACTTCCAATTCATAGCAAACTGTATTTTCTGTGGGCCTTAACATGTTTTCATAGCTAATTGAGCACCATATGGGAAAGTAAACACCATCAGGCTTAGGAACAATTTTACTGGCAGTTTCAGTAAACCATCTGTAAAGCTTAATATAATGCTCTGCAATATCTCCGTATTGTTCTTCTATGTACTGTCTTTTAACTCTATAGACCCCATTGGCTTTTAAGCCTTCAAGGCTTCTAATGTCCTGCCTGGTCCAGATTGTTACTTTTTCCATTCATATACCTCCATACTGCCATGAAGGATAAGTTTTACTCATCCTTGGCTATCTGCCTAACTTCCCAGTCATATGCTCAATATCTATCTTGAAAATTCTTGTAGCTTTCCCAGCCTTTTCTAAATACTTCTTCCCTTCCTCCATATAATCAGCTGAATACTTCTTTAACAGCTCAATGTGTGCGGAATAATTCTCTTCTCCAGTAACTTCCTGAGCCCTTCCAAATACTATTACGCTTTCATATTCTGTATCAAATTTATCTGGTAATAGCTTTGTATCTCCTACAACACAAAACGAAACCTTGTTGTTGTATTCTATACAGTCTAACTTATAGCCTGTTAAAGCACTATGAAAATATATCTTGTTATCTACATATACATAGCTTAGGGGTACTCCATAGGCATATCCATTATCCCCTACAACAGACAATACACCATACTCACATTTCTTCAGTATTTCAATGGACTGCTCATGGCTTAGCTGTTTCTCTTTTCTTCTCATTTCTCTGAACATATTATCTCCTCCTTATCATTACTACCATGCAGCTACAGCGCTGTCTGCTCTTTTTTCTGTTCCTCCTATTAATGCATCACTCTGCCTTAAAATAATCTGTCCTCTTCCAAAGTTGCCTGTACCAATTAAGGAATGTATTTCATGCCCTCTTGACTCCAGTTCCCTTGCTATATAGCTTGGAAAGTCTGGCTCTATGTTTACTTTCTTTCCTTCTTCCCACTGCCATCTATAGGCATCCAGAGCTTCCTGAGGATTTAATTTGAAATCTATCATGTTCATTACCACCTGAACATGGCCTTGAGGCTGCATGAATCCTCCCATGACTCCAAAGGGCCCTACTGCTTTGTTGTCTTTGGTTATAAAGCCAGGTATTATTGTATGGTATGGTCTTTTACCCGGCTCAACACAGTTTACATGGTTAGGGTCCATTGTGAAATTATGCCCTCTGTTGTGCAATGCTATTCCTGTGCCTGGAACTACCAACCCTGAACCAAATCCCATGTAATTGCTTTGAATATATGATACCATATTTCCTTCATCATCTGCTGTAGCTAAATATACAGTACCTCCGCTACTAGGCCTTCCACAGGTTGGAATTATGGCTTCATTTCCAATTAGCTTAGCCCTTTCCTTTCCATAGGCGTCTGACAGAAGGTCACTGACCTTTACTTCCATCTTTTCCTCTTCAGTTACATATTCCCTGGCATCTGCAAAGGCAAGCTTTATTGCTTCAATCTGCCTGTGATATGCTAATGGATCATCCTTATTTGTAAATTCAAACTCCTTCAGTATGTTAAGTGCCATTAATGCAACAATTCCCTGGCCATTTGGAGGTATCTCCCATATATCATAACCTCTGTAGTTTACAGATATGGGCTTCACCCATTTAGGCTTATATCCCTCCAGGTCCTTTTTTCTTATGTATCCACCAGTTTCTCTTGAAAAGGCATCTATTCTATCTGCCAGATCTCCCTGATAGAAGGACTCTGCTTCCGTATCTGCAATTTCCATCAGGGTATTTCCATGGTCAGGCAATGTCCATACTTCACCAGCCCTTGGGGTTCTTCCGTCCCTTGTAAATGTTTCAAACCAGTACTTAAACATATCTTGCCTTAATACCTTTTTATATGTATTGTAGGCCCTTTCCCAATAGTATGCCACCGTTGGAGAAACTCCAAACCCGTTCATTGCATAATCTATGGCCGACTGCAATACTTCCCATAGAGGAAGCCTGCCCAAAGTCCTTGAAAGCTCAGCCCAGGCTGCTGGGACTCCCGGCACAGTTACAGGAACCCACCCATACTTGGGTATTTCCTTTATTCCATCAGCCTCCAGCCTTTCAAGGGATAGATTTTCAGGAGCATATCCACATGAATTGAGCCCCAAAAGCTTATCCTTATACCATATGAGAGCAAAGGCATCCCCACCTATGCCATTTGAAGTAGGCTCCACTACTGTAAGGCAAGCTGCTGTAGCTATAGCAGCATCTATAGCGTTACCTCCCTTTTTTATGATATCCAAACCAGCATTGGCAGCTAATTGTTGAGATGTTGCTACCATTCCCCTATTGCCTATAGTCACCATTCTTTGAGATGGATATCTATAATTCATATAATTAAACTCCACAAGCATTACCTCCTGATATAAGTTAAAAACAATTATTCTATACTTGTATTCTATTATATTATACTCTACAAAAAAATTAAATGAGTCAGATTATAATCTGACTCATCTAATATATTTTATTCAGTTGCTGCCGCACTGTCATATGCTTCTTTAATATTCCACTCTTTCCACACATTTCCTACCAATTCAGGTCCAGGTTTCAATGTCTTCTTACCTGGCTGCCATCCTGATGGTGTAACTTCAGTTCCCTCTGATTCTCTTACTAATTGGAAAGCCTTAATCTGTCTTATTGTTTCGCTTACATTTCTTCCTACTGAAGGAGTAAGTACCTCAAAGCCTTGTACTATTCCGTCTGGATCAATTATGAATCTACCTCTTGTTTCCACTCCGCCATTTTCATCATATATTCCATATTTCTTACCAATACTTCCATCTTGATCTGAACCCATTGGGAATGGAATACCTCCATCTACCATCTTTAATAGTTCGTAGTCATTCCACATTTTGTGAACGAATACACTGTCTACACTTATTGATATGACTTCTACTCCTAATTCCTGTAATTCCTTATATCTATCAGCAACTGCTGATACTTCAGTAGCTCAGACGAAGGTAAAGTCTCCTGGGTAGAAGCATAATAGTACCCATTTCCCTTTAAACTCTGAAAGGCTTAATTCAACAAACTTTCCATTGTGATAAGCTGGTAAAGTAAAATCTGGCGCTGGTTGTCCAACTTTAATCAAATCAATCTCCTCCTTAATAATTTGCTTTTCTTCTGTTTGTGTCTCTTTCACTTCAATGTCCTTCTTAACATTTGGTCTTTGGCATCCTACTTTAAATTCCCTTGGCAAGTTAACACCTCCTATAGTTAAAATTTATTCATCTTATGTAATGTATAAAGGTTGTCTATAATAGAGTTTACCCATTGATAATGATTATCAAACAAATTAAAGAAAAAACAATGAGAAAATTCTATCTCATTGTTTTTGTTTTATAACCCTTGTTTTCGTCATTTTGGATATAAGTTTGACAGCAGTATATCCAATATAGAATATGAAAATCGTAAATATTACAACAAAGGGTACATAGATATAATAAGGCCATTCTTTGAAGAATGGTCTATATTTAAGGTAAAAATAATTTCCATCTATTATTGGATTTAAAAAGTATACCAATACAAAATAGACTAAGAAATATTTACTTGATTTAATAAAGCTCTTAAAATTAGGTCTCCAGTCATAAGCAATATATGCAAAATAGGGTAACAATATGGTAATAATATGATTTATAACAAATGAAATCCCTATAGCATGATATATAGGATAAATCCTTGATGGATATAAAAAAGAACCATAGGCATAAAGCCCAAAATAGAACATTATATCAAGAGCTTTCTTATTTTTTGTTATTAGAAAATATATTCCCAATAAAGAAGAAATACGACAGATTTGCAGTGGTAGTGCCTCTGAAACATCGAAACCTGTCTCAAAGAAATACCATAAATAGAGCAACATCTGCTGTAAAACTGATATAACCAAGATTATATTCCTAATTTTATCTGATTTCGCTTTAACCTTTTTTCGTTTTAATGTAAGTGTAATTAATGTCACCACTAATATGGAAATATAGATTAAATGATTTAAATCAAATATTTTAATAAATTCGACATCTTTACTCCAAAATCTGTACATCCCTTAAATCACTCTACCTACTGGTGCCATATATACTACAAATTCATCCTCCCCATCTACATCTATTAGACTATCCATATATTTTTGATCATAGGCTGCAATGGCACAGGTACCTAAACCTATGGTTTCGCAGGCTAAATATAAGGCATGACAAATATGCCCTACATCTATGAGCATCACCTTGTGGGATTTATGTGCATATCTCCATTCACTTCTGTAAGGTATAACACTCCATATGAAGTTTACCTGAGCAGTGCCTGCAAACTTCTGACCCAATGCTCCTTCTATAATATGGCTGGATATATCCTTATCCTCCTTTACCAGCAATAGCTTATGCTCTATAGGAACATACCTGTATATTCCCTTTTTCAAACCTTCTACCCTGTCAACTGCCAGATAGGTTTCGTAAGGATGTCTTGCACCTGCTGATGGTACTGGTCTTAATGTTGCATAGTTATTCCCTCTGATGGATTTAACTCCCTGAGTCATATAAAGTAAGTATGAAAGCTCTTCAAGCTTCAAAAAACCATCCTTATATTTCCTATGGCTCATTCTATCCATTATACAGTCATATGCATCATTTTTGATTACAATTCCCTTATCTGCCTTAGGTAACTCTATTAATTCATCCTCCTCGCTGTATGGTTTCTGAAGCGGTGGCTGAGGCAATTGTTTCTGCTGATCAGATTCTACCTCCTCGTGGAAATTTGATTTCATGAAATTTCTATTATTCTCATATTTATTCATATGTATCCCTCCCAAAAGCATTATACCACAATAAAATTAGCTAGGGTTATCTCCTAGCTTCCTCCAAATATTTAAGTATTCCCTTCTTAATAGCCCGGGCTATTTGCCTTTGATATTCATCATCCCTCAATAGCCTGTTTTCTTCAGGATTTGTTAAAAAGCCTACTTCTATCAGTACCCCTGGATATTCCGTTTCCCTTAGTATAAAGAAATCTTCGGTAAGTATTTCTGACTTCATGTTCTCTTCCTTAATATATCCCTTATAGAAGTTTTCATCTATGGATAGGCTTATGCATTTGGCTAGCTTTTCCCCTTCAATAGACTCAGGATAGTAATATATTTTGATTCCTTTGGCTGTACTCCTTTTGCTTGAATTGCAGTGAATGCTTACAAATACTAGTGGCTTATTGTTATTTATGATACTCTTCCTGGCGTTCAGGTCCCTTCTATACCTGGAGCCGCTTATTTCGCTTAGATCCTCCAGGGAAATGTCCTCTTCCCTTGTCATTATAACCTGAAACCCTTCTACTATCAGTTCCTTTTTCAACTTCTTGCTTACCTGTAGATTTATATCCTTTTCCAGTATATCGTTCTTTTTCCCGGTACCTCCATCTATTCCCCCATGCCCTGCATCTATTACTATTACGTTTTCCTTCATAAAACTGAATATATTTAATACCTCATATCTATGTAAGTTTATCAGAAGTATTAATAATATTATTGCACCTGATACTGTTAATGCCTTTCTGTTCAATTTAGTTAAATACATCCTGATTCTTCCAGCCATTTCCCCACCCATAGCACTAATGATTGTTTTATATAAATAACATTATGAAAATGAAGTGGAGAATATGAAATTAAATTAATATATTTTGGGAAAATTACAGATGTAAAAATAGCCTTAACGGAGGAATAGATATGAAGATTAGAAGTTACTTCCCTGATTTAAAATCTGCTACTGAAGCTGTTAGAAAGCTTAAGTCAGAAGGAATAAAAAGTGTTTATGTAGATGCCAATAGTTACAAAGACGATATTGACAATATTGAAGAAAGCTTTATAAGCTTAGCCATGAATTCTGTAGAAACCAATTCATTGACAAATAATATAAATGGAAACAATGTCAGTAAAAACAGAAACGTATTCGTAGTAATAGTAACTAAAGGAGAAAACATAAACAAAGCAAAAGAAATTGTCGAGAATATGGGAGGTATTATACAATAATAAAAAGGCGGTTAATTCCGCCTTTTTATTTTGCATCCTCAAGCGCATTTTTAACTGCTTCCTTCCATCCTTCACAGGATTGCGTTGCTGTAGCAATGGCATCTACTTCATAGGTTTGCTTATCAATCATTTCCTGGGCTAAATCCTCTCTAATCTGCTTTAGATTTGGCCTGTTATTCTCCCCTGTCCATTCATCATAGTTTACCTCTTCGCCTTCTGCAGTCATTCTCTTTAGCACTATATTAACTATCTTGCCATCTTCAATTGTAACCTCTGCTGCTTCATATCCATGTTCACGATGTTCTCCTTCTCCATAATAAGTACCATCCTTGTAGGTTGTATCTCCCGTATCATTAGAACCACATGCTGTCAAAGCCATAACCATTACTGCTACAAGTAACACTAAGTACAGTTTATTTCTTCTCACCAAATCCCTCCTTATTCTTTTCCTTTTTTAATCCATTTTGCTACGGTAACTGTACGCTTAGCCTGGTATTTTACTGCTTCTTCTACATCATCCACCATTTTGTTTTCCTGATTTACAGTTGTAGATGTACCATATGGATTGCCTCCAGCTTTAAATACTGATGCATCCAGATATCCTGGTGGAACTATTATTGCTCCCCAATGGCACATTGATTTATATATGGCATGTATTGTTGCCTCCTGTCCGCCATTAGGATTTTGAGCTGATGACATGGCAGATACTACCTTATTGGCAAGTTTTCCTTGTGCCCAAAGACCTCCCTGCCTATCTATAAAGTTCTTCATCTGAGCTGCTACATTACCAAAGCGTGTTGGTGAACTGAATATTATTGCATCAGCCCATTCCAGGTCATCATGGGTGGCAACCGGTACATCCTTTGTAGCTTCAACATGTGCTTTCCAGGCTGGATTTGAATTTATTACTTCTTCTGGTGCAAGCTCTTCTACCTTTCTTACTCTTACTTCTGCTCCAGCCTCCAGGGCAGCTTCCTCAGCCCACTTTGCCATCTGATAGTTAGTTCCCGTTGCGCTATAGTATATTATAGCCAGTTTAACTTTATCCATGTTTATCCCCCTTCTATATATATGCTTTTATATATTTTATTATCCTTAATGTTACTCATATTTTACCCCTAATGTAATATTTTAATCATAATCCCATTTATTGTTATAACTTGACATTTTCTCTTGGATATTGAGATAATATACTACAATTTTTGACCATATTCACAATATTATTCTTCAAAACACTTGTTCTTTAATATTTTTTAGAGTATACTTATTAAATATATATACATCTAAAGGAGAATAGCTATGACAGGAAAAACTCACATGGCCATAGGTATGGCAATAGGATTTACTCTATCCTTTAAAAAGCCTATAGATACACAGCTGGCAATAATAACAGCTTCTACCATTGGCGCCTTGGCACCAGATTTAGACCATCCAAAAGGAGAGCTGAATCAAAAACTGCTCCTGATAAACAACAACTTATTTAAGACAGCTTTTTACTTAAGTATTGGACTTATATTCCTGTACATATATTCACAAAATAAAAGCCCCTTGTTTATACTAATAGGTCTGTTTTCCTTTGCATTGGCAGTTTCAAATCATAGAAGCTTTACCCACAGCATACTAGGTATTATTTTATTTTCAGCCATAATAAAATTCACCTTAATGGAATATGGATTATCTCCAATATATAAAGGGTTTATCATAGGGTATGTTTCCCACCTGTTGGCAGATTATTTTACTGCAAAAGGCATTAAACTTTTTTATCCCGTTAAAACTAATATAGTATTCCCATTAAAGGTTAAAACAAACGGATTTGCAGAAAAGCTTATTTTTTCCCTGCTTTTAGCATATTGCATTGTAATATTGGTTCTCAACTTTATATAGATAAAAAGTGCACCCAGGAGTAAAGGTGCGCTTTTTGCTTATGGGGGTTATATGGAATACTTGCGCCTTTTGAATCTATATGCAATTACTATGGATATCATCATGGCTAGAACAGAAACCCCTATATATTTGAAATAAAATGTAATGTTTTCACTGACACTGGTTATTGTAATAAAAATTTGAATCCAAAAATACAATTGAGGGCTTCAACCCTTTAATAAGAATGAAGCCCTCTTATATTTTATCTAACTAAATTCTGTTTGAGTTTTCAAATTCATAGTTATAATGCAGCCTTTCTCCTCTTGCCAGCTGATTATCATAATCTATCAGCAAATTCCTGGATTCTTTAAACAACAGGAATAATGCAATCAAGTTAGGTATAACCATTATACCATTAAACATATCAGCTAAGTCCCATACTAAACCAACTTTTTGATATGAACCCAATACTATAAATATCAATACAATAATCTGGTATACCCTAATTGCAAGCTTCCCTTTAAATAAGAACCTTACATTGTTTTCTCCAAAGTAATACCATCCGACTACTGTGGTAAATGCAAAGAATGTAAGGCATACTGCTAGGAACTTTTGGCCAATTGCCCCAAATGCAATGTTGAATCCCTCCTGTGTTATGGCAACACCTGCAAGGCCTGATTTATCTGCTCCTGTTGTTAATATAACTAATGCTGTTGCAGTACATACCAAAATGGTATCTATAAATACAGCTATCATTGATGAAAGCCCCTGTTCTGTTGGATGATCAACATCTGCAACTGCATGGGAGTTTGGAGTTGAGCCCATACCAGCTTCATTTGAGAAAAGCCCTCTGGCTACTCCATATCTAATAGCTTCCTTTATCCCTATACCTGCAGCACCGCCAAGGACTGCTTGTGGATTAAAGGCTCCTACAAATATTTCTTTGAAAACTGGAATTATATAACTTCTATATAATATGGCAACAATCAGTGTACCAAGTATATATATTGCAGCCATAACCGGAACTACCAGCTCTGCAAATTTTGCAATTCTACTAATTCCACCTATGAAGATCAAACCTGCTATAATTGCAATTGCAATACCTACTGCAATATTTGGAATATTAAATGCTCTGCTTATTGCATCTGATATAGAGTTGGATTGAACCATATTCCCTATAAATCCTAAAGCTATAATAAGGGCTATTGCAAAAAATGATGCTAATCGCTTGGACTTCAACCCATTTTTAATATAATAGGCTGGTCCTCCAACTAATTGGCCATCAACATCCTTTTCGCGATACTTTTGAGCTAATGTTGCTTCTACAAACATAGTAGCCATTCCAAAGAATGCTGATACCCACATCCAAAATACAGCTCCAGGACCTCCCGTAGTAATAGCTGTAGCTACTCCAGCTACATTGCCAGTACCTATCTGAGCAGCTATGGATGTAGCTAAAGCCTGAAAAGAAGACATGCTGCCTTCCTTGCTTTCTTCTTTATTAAAAACGCCACCAAAAACCTTTTTGGCTGCAGCTCCAAATCGTTTAACCTGAGGAAAACCCAGTACAATGGAAAGAAATATTCCTGTACCGACTAAACCAAAGATTAATACATAATTCCAGAGAATCCCATTAACAAAAGAAACAATACTTACTAAAACCCTTTCTAATGACTCCATGATACCATCCTTTCTAAGTTTTTTGCTATAAATTTGACATGGATATAATTATATCAGTTTTAAAAATAATTGTCTATTTACTCTTGTTAAAAAGTTACAAATTTCTACTATTATCGACATAATGCTTCTCTCAGCTGAAAGATGGCAGCTCAAAAGCTGCCCCCTTATTATCCTAATCCAAAACCTGTTGTATATCCTCTATCATTATATTTGTTCCCTGCAATCCTCCAGAGGCTACATACCATACCTGTGATGTTAAGTACACTATTCTGCCATTCTTATAGGCATCTGTTTCCTTTATAAGCTCATTATCAAATATCTCTTTCGCTGTTACATTTCCTCCAACTGTTGCTGACCTATCTATTATAAATATATAATCAGGGTTCTTTTCCAAAATATACTCAAATGTAATGCTATTGCCATGGTTTGCTACTTCCAGATCAGGGTCTGCAGGCTCAAATCCAAACTCTTCATGAACCATCCCAAATCTTGAGCCTTTTCCAAAGGCGCTTATGGAAGTGTCATTTGCCATGACAACTAATGCATTTAAGCTTTCTTCAGTTACCTTTTCTTTTATTTCATTTATAGAGCTATTTATTCCTGAAAGCTGCTCTTCCACAAACTCTTCCCTGTCAAAAAGTTGCCCTAATATTTTCAAGTTGTTGGTTACTGATTCCATGTACTTAGCCCCATCTACCTGCAAGAATACTGTAGGAGCAATTTCATTAAGCTCTTCATATAGTTCCAACTGCCTTCCTGATATAAATATTACATCAGGATTGAGCTCATAAATCTTTTCAAAATCAGGCTCAAACAGCGTTCCTACATCCTCATACTTTTCATCATTAAACTTATTTAGGTATTCAGGTATGTTGCTCTTTGGAAGGCCTAATACCTCTATACCCATCTCATCCAATGAATCCAGTGTGGCATAGTCAAATACTATTATTCTCTCTGGGTTTTTCTTTACTGTCACTTCACCAAGGGGATGAGAAACAGTTATAGTTTCATTTTCAGATTCATCTAAGCCAGATGTTCCTGTATCAGCTGTGCTGCAGCCAACCAATCCCAATATGGTTATTGCCAGTATAAACAGTATGACTATTCCTTTTCTTTTAATTATCATTGCCATTTTTATTATTCCTCCTTATTCTAATAATATACGCATATTCTATTGTTTCCTATATTTTGAATACTGAATTTAAGTTCATATATATTCTCCAGAACTTCCTCCCTAAGTATTTCATCAACTCTTCCTTCTTCAGCTATTCTTCCATTGTTTAAAACCACAATGTAGTCTGAATAACATGAAGCAAAGTTTATATCGTGAATTACTATTATAATGGTCTTTCCTAGTTCATTGGCCAATCTTCTCAATGTTTTCATTATATCCACTGAATGTTTAATATCCAGATTGTTTAGGGGCTCATCAAGCAGTATATATTCTGTATCCTGAGCTATTACCATGGCTATAAAGGCCCTTTGCTTTTGCCCTCCGCTTAAATTGTCCAGATACTTATGTTGAATATCCTCCAGCTTCATATATCTAATGGCTTCATCTACCTTTTGCCAGTCTTCCTTTGTCAGTCTTCCCTGGCTGTAGGGGAAGCGTCCAAAGCTTACAAGCTCTCTCACTGTCAGCCTTATGTTTATATGATTGAACTGCTTTAGTATGGAAATCTTCCTGGCCAGCTCCCCACTGTCCCAATCTCTTATTTCCTTTCCGTCAATATAGACTTCCCCTCCATCTCTATCAATGAGCCTGCTTATTATTGATAGAAGGGTACTCTTGCCAGCTCCATTAGGCCCTATAAAGGAAGTAACCGTTCCTTTATTAATCTTAAGGCTTATATTGTCAAGTACCTTAAATCCGTTGTACTCTTTAACTACATTTTTCACTTCTATCATATGGCCTTTCCCTCCCTGAGTATCAGATATATGAAGTAAATACCTCCTAAAAAGTTAATTACTACACCAATAGGTGTTTCAAATTTCATTATTCTCTCTGCAATAAGCTGGCCGCCTACCAGTATTATTGAACCTATTAGCATGGAGCCGGGAATAAGGTATTTGTGCTTATAGGTTTTTATGAATTCACGGCTTATATTTATAACCAACAGGCCCAAAAAGGTTATAGGCCCAACAAGGGCTGTAGATATGGAAACCAAAACTGCTACTACAATTAAAACTCTCTTTACCTGCACATCATAATTTACACCAAGGCTTATGGCATTATCCCTTCCAAGGGACATGACATCCAGACTGCCTATATGCCTGAAAATGTATATAGCCGTCAAAAACACACCTATAATTGCAATCCACAATAAATCCATGTTTATATTGTTAAAGCTTACAAAGCTTCTATTCTGTATTACTAAAAATTCATTTGGGTCTATTAAAACCTGCATGAAGGATGTTAGGCTCTGAAATAAAGTGCCAAATACCATTCCGAACAGCAAAAGAAAGAATATATTGTTTTTCTTCTTAAAGAGCATTAAAAATATGATTACAGAAAACAATACCATTAAAATAACAGACACTAGGAAGTTGAAATTCTTCCCCAGATATGCCATCTTCATAGACCCGAATACAAACACTATAAAGGTTTGTATAAACATATATAGTGAATCCAGCCCCAATACACTTGGCGTTAGTATGCGATTATTTGTTATGGTATGAAAAAGCGTAGATGAAAAGGAAATGGAGCTTCCTATCAATATAATAGCCATTATCTTAGGTATCCTTCTGGATAGCGCATATTTCCAGTTGTAGCTGTTTAACCCTATGATAAGGAAAAGCATCACCAGCAATATTAATACAATTAATAGAATATATAATTTTCTCTTCACATTCATCATCTGTTCCCCCTAAAAAGTAAGTAAAGAAATATGATGCTTCCCAGTACGCCTACAGTAAGGCTAATTGGAATCTCATAGGGATATATAATGAGTCTTCCCAATATATCACAAAACAAAAGAAATGATGAACCCATCAGTATTGTTGGCACTATATTGGTATTTAAATTATCCCCTCTGTATATGGAAATTATATTGGGTATAATGAGCCCCAAGAAGGGTATCCTTCCAACTGTTATAACAACAGAAGCTGATATTATGGATACTATAACAAGTCCAATCCCAACAATCCTGTTATAATTAAGACCTAAATTGGTCGAAATGTCCTCGCCCATGCCAGCCAATGTAAACCTGTTGGCATATAGAAATGCCAGAATAACAAAAGGGATTGTCACATACAAAAGCTCATATCTACCCTTGATTATCATAGAAAAATCTCCCTGGAGCCAGGCTGTTATGTTCTGAATCATATCATTTCTGTAGGCAAAGAAAGTAGTAATGGAATCCACAACACTTCCAAGCATTATTCCAACCAAGGGTATTATAACAGCACCTCTGTGCTTTACCTTTTTCAATATGCCTAAAAACAGAAAACTTCCACCCAGGGCAAATACAAAGGAAATCAGCATCTTTATGATAGTGCTTGAATTGGAATATGCTATCAATGAAACAAGAATCCCAAGCTTTGCTGAATCTATGGTACCTGCCGTAGTAGGAGACACAAATTTGTTTTGCGTAATGCTCTGCATTATAAGCCCGCTAATGCTTATCCCCATTCCAGCTACAATAATGCTTAAAAGCCTCGGTATTCTGCTTAGTAAAAGTATCCTTAACTCATCATATTCCAGATTTATTACTCCTTTAATTGACACCTCTTTGACTCCAATGAACAATGAAATCAGAGATAGTACAATTAATGCTATTAATAAATAATGTCCTTTCATGGTGCCTCCTAATGATTTTACTTGCATTCACGCTTTATATTATGTATAATCTAGATTGTAATATATTGATAATGATTATCATTTTCAATATATTCAGTGTACCATTTATATTTAAAAAAATCTTAAATATATTTGGCTTTTTAGTATACATACATATATAAAAAGGGGGGTTAATAATGAAAACTAATTCCATTTGCCAAAGAAGAATCTGTAATTATCACATCAATAAGGCCATAAAGGAAATGAATATAAACTATAACAGTTCCTTAACCTTGGAAAGCATGGCAAATCATTTGGGACTAAATAAATGCTATTTCTGTGACTTGTTCAGAAAGGAAACGGGAAAGACCTACTCACAGGTACTTAACGAAATAAGAGTTGAAAAAAGCCTGGAATTATTGTTAAACACAAATATGACCATATTGGAAATAGCCCTGGCTGTGGGATACAACAACCAGAACTATTTCAATATGGCCTTTAAAAGGATAATGGGTACTACTCCCTTAAAATATAGGAATAGAATGCTTAATGACAAGGATATTAAAGATCCTGCAGCACTTCCTTGATGGATTCAACGGCATAATCTATATCTTCCCTTGTTACGTCCTTGTTGGTTACAAAGCGTATGCTGCCTCTTTCTCCTGGATTGGTCTTTATTCCTTTTTCCAGAAGCTTATCTGCAAACTTAATAAAATCAAAGTTTTCTATTTCTACCTTGCAGAAGACCATGTTTATTTGAACCTTGTCCAAATCCACTGAGAAGCCTTCAGTTTCATTTAACCTGTTTGCCAAATACTTTGCATTATCATGGTCTTCCTTAAGCCTGCCTATCATTTTCTCCAGGGATACTATTCCGCAGGCTGCCAATACCCCTGCCTGTCTCATTCCACCTCCCAATATCTTTCTCATCTTTCTGGCTTTTTTGATGAACTCTTTTGTACCACATAGCATTGAACCTACCGGAGATGCCAGCCCCTTAGAAAGGCAGAACATAACGGAATCTGTATATTTGCATATTTCCTTTGGGTCTACATTTAGATATATAGCTGCATTAAATAGCCTGGCACCGTCCAGGTGAACAGGTATATTCCTCAAATGGGCAGTTTCATATAATTCCTTCATCTCTTCTATTGGCACTACAGTCCCATCTGATAACGCATTTTCCAGGCACAAAAGCCCTGTATCCGGATGGTGTATATCCTCAGTTCTTATTTTAGCCAATACATCTTCTTTATGAATTCTGTTGTCTTCATTATCCACAATTGCATAGCTTACACCTGATAGCCTGGCTGCTGCCCCAACTTCATGCTGAACTATATGGCTGTTGGCACCAACTATTATCTCATCTCCAAGCTTGGTATGGGTCATAATGGCCAGCTGGTTCCCCATGGTTCCTGATACCACAAACAGCGCAGCTTCCTTACCTACCTTTTCAGCTGCAAGCTCTTCCAATCTCTTAACGGTAGGGTCATCTTCATATACATCATCTCCAACCAGAGCATCATACATTGCCTGCCTCATCTCCAAAGTTGGCTGTGTTACTGTATCACTTCGCAAATCAATAAACTTCATATTCATTCCTCCATTGTTATTAATTTTTGTCAAAATATATCTTAGCCTTAAAGTTTATTTCTCCACTATCTTCGTTAATTCCTTCCATGTATATGATATTTTCATCTATCTGCGACATATCTCTGAAAAAGGATATTGTATCTCCCGGCAATGCTTCATTGCTGTAGTCAATTTCAATGGATTTAACAAAATACTTCCTATGCTCGTCAATTGTAAATGCATCCATTATGAAATCAACATATTTGGCATTGTTTAAGTGCTCATTCTGGTCAATATCGCTATATCTGACCTCTCTGGCATATACCTTGTCCAGTTTGCCGTTGGGCTTAAGCCTTCCAAGTTTGCAATATATAGCCCTTTCCTTTATTGTAGGAGGATATCCGCGGAATATGGATTCTGTTTTTCTTAGCTTTCTGGTCTTTTCATCTATTATAACCCATGTGGAAACAGCTTTAACCAGTATCTCTCCTTTTGAGTCCCTTATAAGAAAATCCCTCATGAATTCCAGCCTGTTAGGTTCCTGTGGCCATGTTTCAATAGTTATCCCTTCCTTCCAGTGAGGGTATCTTATTATATCTACCCTGGCTCTTACCAATACCCATATGACACCCTTATCTTCCATAACAGCCCTTCCCATGCCAAGGTTTTCAGCATGTTCTCCAGCAATATCCTGAAAATACAAAAATATGGAGCTTAATTTCATTCTACCTGTGAAGTCAATATCCCTTGTATCAACCTTGTATTTTTTTGTATACAGTGGTACCGGTTCCATTAAATCTCCTCCCAAGACTTTTATCTAAAACAGCTTATACTGAAATTATATCACATAATAAGAAGCAGTCTGCTTTTCAATATATCTTTATAATACTCTTTTAATACTATGTGACTACACATAATTGCTTTAACTTGACTAGCAATACAGTCTTCATTCAGGCTTTTAATCTTAAAATACATAAGGCTTCAATAAAGTATAAAAAAACGGCTTCTTTTCTAAGAAAGCCGTTCTTTAATATTTATACTTATATTTCTGCAAGGCCTTTAAATAGCTCAACTGCAGTTTCAATTATCTCATCGTTAAAGTCATATTCATAAGTATGAACTGGCGGATAGTCCATTCCATTTCCAATGTAGCAAATTGCTCCTTTTGTCTTCTTCAAATAATGCCCATAGTCTTCAGAACCACGAAAGGCTTCTGACATTTCAACTACCTTCATGCCTTTTTCCTTGGCAACTTTGCGAATCTTATCTGCGCTTTCCTTGTGGTTTGCAGTTTCAGGAAAACAATCTGTATAAGAAAAGCTTACCTTTAGGCCATATTTTTCTGCCTGAGCCTTAGCAAGGTCTTCAAGGTTCCTTTGAAGCCTGTCCATCTCTTCTTCATATAGAGCACGAATAGTTAAAAGCAGGTCTCCTTTGCTTGCACTTACTCCAAAGGCTCTTTCACCGATGTCTACCTGTACTATAGTGCAGAGAACCAAACCCTTGTTTTCTTTAGATGAAATAAAATCAGGAATAGCGTTGATTATATTTGCAATGGCATAAGCAGGGTTTTTCCCCTTCTCTGGCTCGCTGGCATGTGATGGGCTACCTTCCATATGGATTATCATTCCCTTAGATGCACAGTTTATCGTGCCATCAATTATGTTTACAGATTTAAGCTCCATTCCGCTCATATTGTGGTACGCAAATATTTCATCAATATTGTTTTCTTCAATGAACTCAACACATTGTGCTGCTCCATCACCTGTTTCCTCTGCATGCTGGAACAGGAAGAATATATTATTGTCAGAGCCATTTTGGTCAATCTCTAATGCGAATCCAGCAAGGGTTGCAGCATGCCCATCATGTCCACATTTATGTGATACTCCAGCAATTTGAGAACCATAAGGAAGGTCTATTCCTTCATCCATTGGAAGTGCATCATAGTCTGCACGGAAAGCAATGTTTTTCTTTCCTTCCTTTGACCTATATATGGCATAGAACCATGACCCCTTGTCCACAATTTCAAGACTGGTATGCTCTTTCAGGAAATCAATGAGATGCTGTTTTGTCCAGGTTTCGTGATTCGATAGCTCAGGATGCTGATGTAATTCATGGCGCAATTTTATAGCCAATTCAAGATTCTTTTTATCCATTTCAATCATCCCTCTCATAATTGTATTTATTCCTTAATATGGTATGCTTATTTTATTCTCATATTAAACCCTAATTGATTTAATGTCAACAATATTTGGATAATTCAGATAAACATAAGGATATTTTGTTGACTTCCCTTTTTTTAAACCAAAACAAAAACTCCTGTAGGAATTTTTCCCTTAGGAGTATTAGACTGAATATCTATTTTATATTTCTATCGCTACCCAAAAAAACCATGCATAGCATTCCAGGACCTGTATGGGTGCCTATTATTGGTCCTACATAGTTAATCATCACATCTTTAACCTTAACTTCTTTAAGGAGCATATCCTTCAAGTATTCTGCATCCTCCAGGCAGTCTCCATGATTAATGAATATAGTTTGTTCTTCAGGGTTAATAATGTTGGCTTTCAGTAACTCCAATAAAGTTTTTATTGATTTCTTTCTTCCTCTAATCTTTTTAATTACCTCAAGCTTACCCTCGTCATCTACAATCAAGAATGGCTTAATATCAAGCAAGGTTCCTATAGCCGCACTTGCAGCTGAAAGTCTTCCACCTCTCTTCAGATGTTCCAGACTATCAACAGTAAACTGATGAAATACTTTAAGCTTGTTGTTCTCCACCCATTCTACTATCTCATCCTTGCTTTTCCCTTCTTTAAGCATTTCAGCAGCATAATATACTATTGCGCCCAGCCCGACGGAGGCGCTTTTTGAGTCTATAATAGTCAGGTCAATAGATGGATCTTCCTCCAATAAATTTCTTTTGGCCATAATTGCGTTATTAAATGTTGAACTCAAAGCAGAGGAAAACCCTATATATATTATGGAATATCCTTGTTGAGCCAATTCTTTAAAAGTGTTTTCAAATGTAAAAGTAGTTATTTGGGATGTAGTGGGCATGCTTCCATTTCTAATCCTGTCATAAAATTCTTCATATGTCACCGTTTGGCCAAAATCATCGATGTAATCATTGCCATCTAAATTATATGTAAAAGGTATAACATATACACCGCTTTCCTTAATGTAATCAGCTGAAAGGTCGCAGCTGGAATCTGTAACGATTATCGTTTTTTCATTCAATCCTGTAGTCCCCCTTTGGCATTATATATTCTACATTGTTTAGAAACTTATATGACTTCTCTCTATATATTATATATCATAAATCAAAATATAATATCTAACAATATTTTATAATATGTGTCTGTTTGACTATTCCATATCCTATTTTTGCCTCTTCTCCTCATTGGAATCCAGCTCTGAGCTTTTGAAATGGTCAATAATCAGCTTGTCCAGTTGCTGGCTTAATTTAATTACTTCATTATCAAATATCATATTTCTGGTAATTATGCTATACAACCTTTCTCTGACTTCTTCAATTCTATCTAAAATATTTCCCCCCTTGTTGGGCTCTTTACTACCTCCTGACTTTCCTTCAATATGATATAAGAATTTCATTTTCCCCCTCCATCAAAAGCAATAATATCCCTAAAAAAATGATAAATACCTAAAACCATTTATTTCCTTTACCAACCTAAAATATGAATTTGTTTTACAACCTGAGGATTATTTTTTAAGGTGGGAATGACAGCTTTTGTAAATAAACTGCATAGTTCAAATCAGATGAGATATATTGCTTGAGTTAATGACTAAAATGCCAAGAAGCTGCTGTTATTATAGCCTCATATCCCTTTTAAAAAAATCAAAAGTATCATATCTGATTCTTTTATTTATGATAATTATCGGGATAGTATCCTCTTACATTATCACTTATATAGCCTTCCACCTAATGTATAATCCCAATTGTTTAATACCCAATTATTTAACTCCTATTGAGTATATTATACCATTTTGTCATAAGCTACACAACGATATTATTTTCAGAATTATCAGACCAATCAAATAATAGGCTCCAACTAGTTTACCTAGGGTTGTAACTACTTTTGCCAAACCAATAAATATCTCCAAAAAAATTTACGCTTAACTTTTGCTGTAGGTATATGCTTATTTATTAATGCCCTTATTTCATCTATTGTCATATATGCATCATGTTTACCATGCCTTTCCCAGATTTCTCTTGCATGTTTATCATCTTTTTTAAGCCTGCCATTTTTTATCAGGTTCATTATAATATTAGGGAAAAAGGCACTGCTCCATATAATATAATCAGCTATTGATTTTGCCTTTACAAGGTCTAATATGATGAGCTTACCACCCTTTTTGAGTTTATCCTTTGCAAAATTTAATAACCACTCATAAGGCAAATGATGAGCTGTGGCTACTGTTACAATAACATCTAGGCTGTTGCTTTTATATTCCATATCGAGAATGTTCCCGCAAATATACTCTATGTTTTCATTCGGATGTAAAACTTTTGCTTTCTCAATCATCTTATCTGCAAGGTCAACTGCTATTACTCTTTTGGATTTTCTGGAAAGCATAAATGAGAGTTCCCCTTTGCCACAGCCAATTTCAAGGGAAACCTCTATATTATCCGGTATTAGCTTCATAATCTGATTATAGTAGCAGTTATTGTGATTCCATTTTGGATCATCAAGCTCTGCTATCTCGTTAAAATCATTTTTTACAGCATTATAATCTTCCATCATATACCTCCGCTTCAATTCTTACCTAAACCCTAATCAAAAAACATGGCTTACAAGGCTTTTATACGCCCTAATAAACCATGTTTCCTACAACATATTATGTAATCCAAACAAACTTCTTTCCTTTTTCAAATAAACTCCTTTCACAAATCCCCCTCAAACCCTTGAAAATACTGGCTTGTTATTCTCTTCCAATTTCCCATTTAATTCCTTTTTCCTTATTCCTTACTTCCTAAAGTCCTTTCATTCCTCAATTT
>DUMS01000014.1 GCA_012839745.1 Tissierellia bacterium | reverse complement strand
CTCCTTTGTATGTTTTTTTTAGCCAATTAACATTTTAGCAGGTTTATTTCACGAGTGCATTTTATTTTTAGAAAAAATAAATGTTAGGGTAAATTATTTTCCACCCCAACATTTATTATAGAACCTTTTGTTTTATGAAAATATAGTTTAACATTGATGAGGGAATAGTTACATCCAATATGGAAGCAAATACCAGATACTTGTCTGTATTTAAATTATAGAAATAGAAAAAAATATTAAGGAACATACTTAAAAGAGGTGAATAAGGTGCCAAAAAAGCCAGTAGATTCAAATGCCAGAAAAGCTTTGGAAGAGCTGAAATTTGAAATTGCAAGTGAATTGGGGCTGACTGATGCATTTAAAAAGACTGAATCCAAACCAAAAACAAATATATTTGCAACTGGCCGTGTTGCAGATATTATGAGAAAAAAATCTGGAGAACCAGATGATTTTGATGATGATTTTATGATTGGTGGGTAATAGGATAGCAAGTGCTATCCTATTTCATTTTTAATAATATTTTCGAATTCATACTTTTTTGATGTTTTCATGTTATAATTATATTGCATCACTCTTTTAAGGGGGATTATAATGAAGAAAAATATAATGGTATGTGTTACTCAACAGAAAACTTGTGAACGACTAATATTAAAAGGAAATGAACTAGTAGAGTCAAATGATGACAAGCTTTATGTAATCCACGTTGTTAATGAGAAGGAGAAATTTCTTGAAAGTCAAAGCGATGGGGAAGCGTTGGAATATCTGTTTAAGGTTTCTAAAGAATCAGGTGCGGATCTGACAGTCCTTAGGTCGAAAAATGTCCTTAGAACTATGATAGATTTTGCCAGAACAAATAATGTGACTCATATAGTAATGGGAAATTCGCCTGAAAAGGAAGCATTAAGCAAAGAAAATATAAGGCTGCGAATGCAGAATGAGCTGCCTAATGTAGAGTTTATAATACTATAACACTTCTTGGAAGAAGTGTTATATTTTTTGCACATAATAATAGCTTGTGAATAGATTGATACTATAGGAGTAAAGGAGGAAGGAAAGCTATGGGAAACATAAGGAGAATGTTCTTTGGAGGCAATACATCCAATGGATTTTATTCGTTTCACAATTATATAATTAGTGAAAACAGGAAAAAGCTATATATTCTCAAAGGCATGCCAGGTGGCGGAAAATCATCACTTATGAAAAGAATTGGCGAATATTTAAGCAAACAGGGCTTCACTGTAGAGTTTCATCATTGCCCGTCGGATCCTGATTCTTTAGACAGTATTTTCATAACTGAAAAGAGAATTGCCATAGCAGATGGAACAAGCCCGCATATAATGGACCCTGTATATCCAGGGCTTACAGATGAGATAATTGATTTGGCTCAATTTATAGATAGGAATATGCTGAAAATTTATGAAGATGAAATAATTAATGCAAAATCCGCCAATAAAAGAGCCTATTTTAATGCTTTCTCATATCTGAAGTCTCTAAGGCATATTCATGATATAATAGTTGAGAGGAACAGACAGGGGGTAGATTTTGAAGGAATTAATGCCAAAACTAAGCTGATTATTGAAGAGATATTTTCTGAAAAAGAAAAAGAAATAAAAGATATAGTATTCACAGAAAGGCATGCATTTACTGCTGCTAATTCACCAAAGGGGCTTGCAGATTATACAGATACTGTTTTAGAGGGAATTAAAAGAATATATTATATAAAAGGGGAAAAGGGAACAGGTAAATCTACAATTATTAAAAAAATATATGATGAAGCCAAAATAAGGGGATTCATTCTGGAAGTATATCATGACCCTACGTTTCCAGAAAAGATTGAAACGTTAAATATTAAAGAATTGGATACCTGCATAACATACAACAGAAATGGGGAAAAATATGCAACAAATATCATAGATTTAAGTGAACACTTTGATGAAAGGGTAATTAATAACAGTGATTATGAGCTGTACAGTATTTTAATGGAAAAAGCTACATTAAGCCTCATGGAAGCAAAAAATAATCACCATATTATGGAGAAGAAATATATTCCAACCATTGATTATAGTAAAATTGACAAGGTAAGAGAATCACTATTAAAAGAAATAATTTCCTTATGACAAGTAAAAGCTTTCTTTTTCGCTACAGCGAAAAAGAAAGCTTTTATGGATTTAAGTTCTCAACAATCTTATAATAGAAGGCATTTAATATATTATCCAAATCTGGCTTATTGCAGCTGCCCTGTATTAAATGTGCATTTCCTCCGCCCTTAATATCCTTGTCTTTAGATATATTTTCCAGTATGCCTTTTATGTTAATATCAATATTGTTGCTTCTAGTTACTATAAACTGGCTTTTATCCTTGTTTTCTACTCCCAGAATGGAAACTGTGCTGTCATAGGAGCTTATAATGCGGGCAATGCTTTGTATCTCCTTTATATCCCTATCTGTAAACTTGTGTATTATAAATGATATCTGGTTTTCAACCTTTGCTGTGTTTATTAGATTGCTAGCTTCATATCTATATATTTTTTCTCTCAGTTCCCTGTTTTCTTTTTCCAGCTTTTCCTTTTGCAAGTACAGCTTTTCAACTTTGGCTTTTACATCCTTGTCCTTTGATGACAATAGATGGCTTATATCCTGTATATATTCGCTTTTCCAGCAATAATCCCTTAATGCTCTGTACCCGCAGACAAATTCTACTCTAATATTTCCCTTATAGGGTTCAACTTTTCTTATCTTTATTATTCCAATTTCACCGGTGTTCCTTACGTGGGTTCCACAACAGGGAGAAAAGTCTATTTCATCTATCTCCACGATTCGAATATTAGAGTTGACCTTTGGGTCTTTTCGCACTGGAAGTTTATTAACATCTTCCTTTCCCACTATATAGGATTTAATCATAAAATTTGAAAAGATTATCTTATTGGCAAAGAGCTCAATTTTCTCTATGTCCTTTTTGCTTATTTTGGGAATATTAACGTCTATATAGACGTAGTCCTTTCCTATGTAAAATCCTATGGTTTCTCCATTAAACAGTTTATAGAAGGATGAAGATAAAAGGTGCTGCCCTGAATGCTGCTGCATATAGTCAAACCTAGTATTCCAGTCAATAGACATCTTTACCCTATCGCTGTGGACATTTTCCTTTAACACATGTATAATGTCCTCTCCGTCTTCGTAAGTTTCCAGGACTTCTATGCCATTTATTGTGCCCTTATCTCCAGGCTGCCCTCCAGCAAGATTTGGGTAAAAAATAGTTTTATTGGTCTTTAAATAGTATTTACCGTTCATATATTTTTTTTCAACTATACGAGCTTCTATTTGACGTAAATATGGATTTTCCATATATACCTTTTCCGTCATAATAATCACCATACCTTTCATTGCTATAATAATACCACTTATTATCTATAGGGCACAATAGAAAAATCTATGTTATAATCATATTGAGTATGGATACAGGAGGAACATATGAAAAGGCCTTTTGTGTATATTTCCATACCAGTTTTACTGGGAGTGGTATTTTACTATTATGTAGAAATAAGCTTAAGCCTTATTCTATGTTCAATTGCATTTGCAGTGCTGTTAAACTTAATTATACTAAAAAATAGCACAAATCAAATAGGAATTCTAATTATATTTTTTCTATTGGGCGCTTTTTTGGCAAGCAATAAAATTCATGGCAGTAAGCTATTGAAACATAAGGATGAGTTATTGGAGTTAAGAGGAATAGTCAAAGAAATAAAATATACCGATAAGGACAGGCTAAAGGCAGTTGTATCAGTTAATAGCATTAAAGGCGATAATGTTAATGAAGAAATATCTGAAAAGATGATACTGACAGTCCTTGGGAATGCAAACCTTAATCTATATGATGAAATCTGCTTCAGTGCAAGGATTAAGGAGCCTGAATCCAATACAAATCCAAAGCTGTATAACTATAGATTGAATTTGATGTCAAATGGGATATTTACAACTGCCACAGTAAGACAAGGTTCCATACGAAAAACAGGAAATTCAAATGTAGGTTTTTTGAAGAATTTAAAAACAGCAGTAGTACGTAGAATTGAAGAGATCTACAACAGATATCTTTCTGAAAGAAGCAGCTCATTGATGAAATCTATAGTTTTAGGCGATTACTCATACCTTGAAGAGGATGTGAAAGATGAGTTCAGGGAATTGGGCATAGCACATATAATTGCCATTTCAGGACTTCATATTGGGCTTTTATGTACTTTGATTATAAAGGCGCTCTCTTTTATTGGTATTAACAGAAAGGTAAGCATTTTAACAGCTATATGTGCTATATGGACATATGCCTATATTATTGGAATGCCTGCTTCAGTTTTGAGGGCAAATATAACATTTACTGTTTTATTTATGTCACAGTTATTATTAAAGCCATATGATTCCATAAATACGCTTTTTTTTGCTTTATTGGTATTGATACTGATTAATCCTTTCTGGGTATTTAATTTAGGATTTCAGCTGTCCTTTATAGCAACTTATTTTATAATATATTTATCACCAAAGCTTAAAAGGATAATCGGTGATAGCGGAAATATTTCAGGAACCCTGGCAGCTCAAATTGGAATTTTACCTGTAATATCTTATTATTTTAACAGGATACCACTAATTGGAATAGCTGCAAATATCATCATAGTTCCTGTATTTACATTCAGCCTTGTGTTAAGCTTGATGCTGGTATTGCTTGCACATATTAGCAGCCATATATCATATTCAACGGGCATGGTAATAGACATTATACTTAATTTTGAGTCATTAATTGCTGAAATGCTTTATAGTTTTCCAGTTTTGAGCATAAAAGTACATTCTCCATCTGTTATTGAAATTATAGCATATTATATTATAATATTCATTGCTGCAAATAAAAACCATATAAGCAGTCTACATAAAGATATTGTCAGATGCATGGTCTATTATTTGATAATATTGCTGATTATTAATTTCATGTATCTATCTTTTGATGATTCTTTGATAATAGATTTTATAGATGTGGGACAAGGAGATAGCATACTGTTGAGAACTGTAGATGGCAATTACTTAATCGATACAGGGGGTAGTATATTTGGAGATTACGATATAGGGAAAAACATAGTTTTGCCATATTTGGAGAAGCACGGCATATTCAGACTTAATGGTGTATTTGTAACCCATTTTCATGAAGACCATTGCAAAAGCCTGCTGTACCTTATGGACAATATGAAAATTGATAAGATATATATAGGATATAAAGGAAGTAAAAATCCATTGTATGGGGCGATAATTGAAAAGGCAAGAGAAAAAGAAATTCCGGTAATTCTGCTGGAAAAGGGCAATAAAATAAAGTTGGCTGAAAATGTATACATTTATGTACTGGGGCCAAGTAAGGAGCTTTTAAATAGAGAAGGAGTTGATGATAATGACCTGTCCTTGTGTTTTCTGCTAAGGCATTTTGATAATGATATTCTGTTTACAGGGGATGTAGAGTATCTTGGTGAAAGGAACCTGATAGAAACATTGAAACATGATGTTGACTTTATTAAAGTACCTCACCATGGAAGCAACACATCCAGTTCTGAAGAATTATTAAAAAAATCAAATCCCGAAATTGGATTCATTTCAGTAGGCAGGAATAATATTTATGGGCACCCCAATGAAGATGTATTAGAAAGGTATGGATTATTGGGAATAGATATTTACAGGACTGATGAGCATGGACTAATAGAGCTGCTATTATATAGGAACAGTTTTAATATCGTAAATTATTCAAATGAAAAAAGGAGTTTAGGTTATATTTTTGAAAAATATGGAATATATGCTTTATATTTAATTATACTTGCTTCAGCAATAAAATACTACATACGGATTAAAAAGGAGTTGGAACGAATTGAATTACAGACAATTTTTAGATAGCCTGAAAACAGGGAAATTAAAAACTGTTTATCTGTTTTATGGAGAAGAACAATACATGATGGATTATGCACTAAAATCATTAAAGGAAGAATTCATTCAGGAGTCTTTTGAAACCTTAAACTACATAGCAATAGAAGGGGAAGAAGCCAGCTTTGAAAGGGTATTAAACGCCTGTGAAACACTGCCTTTTATGTCTAAAAAAAAGATAGTTGTAATAAAAGATCTACCTGTGTTGACGGGCAAAAAAGATGCTCAAGCTGCTGGAATAGTGGATGATGCTACTTTGGCTGAATACCTGTTGGAACTGGATAATTACATTATTCTGGTGTTTATAGTGAAAAATAAAGACGTCAATAAATCCAATAGGGTATATAAATCAATTAGCAAAGTTGGTGATGTAGTAGAATTTCACAGGTTAAAAGGAAAAGAGCTCAATTTGTGGGTTGAAAGCAGGTTTAAAGCTTATAAGAGAAAAATATCAAATGCAAATATAAACTACATAATCCAGCAGTCCCAGTACAATGGCTATGTTTCTGAAAAAACACTATACGATATGGAAAATGAAATAATTAAAATATGCAATTATGTTCAGATAAATGGAGAAGTTACTAAGGATATTATAGACAATATAATGGCCAAAACATTGGAGATGAATGTTTTCAATCTGTTAAATGAAATAAGCAATAAAAGAGGTGAAAATGCAATTAGGCTGTTCAATGAAATGTACATGTCAAATAAACCTGTATTATTTATGCTTAATATGATAGTGAGGCAGTTAATGAATATGCTTCAGTATAAGATTTATAAGGAAAAAGGCTATTCTAACAAAGATATGCTTGAGATGATGAAATTATCCGAATTTGAATTTAGAAAGGTGGCAAATCAGAGCAGTAACTTTACAATAACACAGCTTGAAAATGCCATGAAATTTTGTCTCCATACAGATGAATCTATCAAGTTCAATTTTATTGATGAGCGATTGGCGATGGAAATGCTTATTACAAAGCTTTGTTACAAAATATAAAAAACAAAAACTTCGGCATCCCGAAGTTTTAAATTTATACAGCTTCATTAATTTTGTTATTTAGCTTCTTTGCTAGTAAGCTAATCTTTCTTGAAGCGTTGTTCTTATGAATAACGTTCTTATGTGCTGCTCTTTTTAATTTCTTATCTATGACCTTAAGTAATTCCTTGGCTTCATCAATATTGCCATTTTGAATGGCTAGTTCAAATTTCTTTATATAAGTTTTTATTTCAGATTTTCTGCTTTTATTTAGTGCTGTTCTCTTCTTGATTGTCCTGATTCTTTTTTCAGCTGACTTTATGTTTGCCAAAAGATTCACCTCCTCTATCTTAACAAAAGTTATTTTACCATGAAGATGAACTAAATGCAAGGATAATTAACTTCAATATACATAAAATTATGCTATTAATATAAAAATAATCAGAGAGGAGGGTGAATTATGTTTAATATAAGAACAGATTTGGCTGTTGAAAGCAGAGAAATATATAGAGAAGCATATAAAAGAGAAGTACCAGGAGTTGATGTTGAAACTGAGGAAAGTGAAAACTGTTCTGTAACCAGAGTTAAAATAATAGATGAAAGCGGAGAAAGAGAAATGGGAAAGCCCAAGGGAATGTACATTACCATTGATGTTCCCAAATTAAAGAACGCAGACCAGGACCTAAAGGATGAAATAAGCCAGGTGCTGGCTAAGGAATTAAAAGCATTATGCAAAAATAACGAAAACACAAAGACCCTTATTGTTGGGCTAGGCAATTGGAATGTCACTCCTGATGCATTGGGGCCAAAGGTAGTGGAGCGAGTACTGGTTACCAGGCAGTATTTTTTAGCATATAAAAAGGACAGCGACGATACAGTGGCAAATGTGTCTGCAATATCACCTGGAGTAATGGGGCTAACAGGCATTGAAACAAGTGAAATAGTTAAAGGGGTAGTGGAAAAGACAAAACCTGACCTAATAATTGCAGTAGATGCATTGGCAGCAAGAAGGATGGAAAGGGTAAGTACCACCATTCAGATTTCAGATACCGGGATAAGTCCTGGAAGCGGAATAGGCAACAAGAGAATTGGGCTAACCAAAGATTACCTTGGTGTACCTGTAGTTGCCATAGGCGTGCCTACTGTAGTTGATGCTGCCACTATGGTAAATGATACAATGGATCTTATTATTGGTTCAATGAAGAATCAAGCTGAAATTGGCTCTGAGTTCTATTCAGTTCTGGAACAGATATCAACAGAGGAAAAATACAGCTTGATAAGAGAAGTACTGGAGCCATTTATGCCAAATGTGGTGGTAACTCCAAAAGAGATTGATATTATTATAGATGATTTATCCATAATAATAGCTAATGGCATTAATATGGCATTACATCACGGTATAGATTTAAAGGATGTAAACAGGTATATCAGATAGAAAAATTCTCTCTCTAAAACAGCTATCATATATGTATATTAAACTGAATATAATCTATGTATTGATACATATATAGAGGAGTGTTTTTATGAGAGAGAATTATAACAGAAATAACTATATAATATTTGCCTTAATTTGCCTTATTGCCTTTAATATAGGAAGTTTTTTGATAAGCTGGGCAGAAGGCAAAACTGATGATTATCACGCTGATGAAGCATGGGAAGTTTTTAAGCAGGAAACATATCAGGAAGATGAAAAATTGTTCATTTCACTATTAAGCAAAGCAAGCTCCATTATAAACCTATATAAAAACCAGCAACCTATTAGGCATGAAGAATATCCTCTATTCAATCTAAACATTTTGCTAAGGAATACATTAAATAGATTTCTCAAAGCCCAGTTTCCTGCAATATTGAATTTTAACCTGTTTCTTAAAGATAATGAGGTGCTGAATGAGGACAATATTGAAGAATATGAAATGAATTCAAAAATAGCTGAAGATTTCATCATAATCGAAAGTATAGAAGAATATAAGGATTTGATAGTCATTAGAAATGAAGCTGATGGAAGCATTTCTATTGAAAACATACCTGACCCTGTTAATGTGAAGCCTTTGGAGGTAGACGACAGCAAACCTTACATACTTATATATCATACTCATGGAACTGAAGCATATTCTTCACTGGAAACAAATGAGCATCATACAACAGACTTAAATTACAATGTGACTACAATAGGAAAGATAATTGCTGAAACAATGGAGCAGTATGGACATAAGGTGGAGCATGTTTCAAAATACCATGATGTTCCATCTTATAGTAAATCCTATTCAGAATCCTTAAAAACTATTAGTGAGAAAATTCAGGAGAATAGCAACTTTAAAATATTATTGGATATACACAGAAATGGATTTGATCAGAATGACCCGGATGTAAAAGCTAATTTGGACAATCTGTTGGGAAAAACCAAAATTAATATTGATGGAAAGGAAGTTGCAACATTTTTCTTTGTAATAGGGCCTGATTCTGAAAATACGGAGGCAGTCCTAAACTTTGCCAAGTATATTAAAGCCATTACAGATGCAGTTTATCCAAACTTGTGTACGGGTATTCTGATAAAGCCCGTTGGAAGATATAATCAGTTTTTATCGGATTATTCAGCTCTAATTGAAATTGGAAGCAATTTAAATACCATGGAGGAAGCAAAGGAGACGGCAAGAATACTGGGAGAAATATTAAATGTAGCCATTGATAAAATAAAGAAGTAAGTATTTATTAACTGATAAAAAGTGGTATAATAACTAGTAGAAATAGTAGAAAGGGGCTAATATATGAGAGAAGTCAAGGATAACAAGGATGATAAGCTGAAAAAAGAGACAATTGAATGGATAAAGAGCATATTACTGGCTATTGTTATAGCTATACTGATAAAGACTTTTGTTTTCAACACAACATATGTATTAGGAAATTCCATGTATCCAACATTACATGAAAGGGATAGGCTTTTTGCCAATAAATTGCCACTGTATTTTTCCGGACCAGATAGAGGAGATATAGTTGTATTGGAAGCACCGGATGCTGAAAACAAGGACTATATAAAAAGAGTAATAGGCATCGGCGGTGATACTGTGGCAATAATAGATGGAAAGGTTTATTTAAATGGTAAAGTACTGGAGGAAGACTATATAGAAGAAGGTTCTTATACCCATGTGTATTCCGAAAACTATTGGGAAGTTCCGGAAGGATATGTATTTGTATTAGGTGACAATAGGGAAGAAGGTGCCAGCAAGGATAGCAGATATTTTGGATGCGTGCCTTTGGAATCAATAAAGGGAATAGTGAATTTCAGATATTATCCTTTTAATGAGAGATTTGGCAGAGTCAGATAGTATAATTTGGCATGCATTTTGGGATAATAATGATGGTGGTTGTTTTGGAAACTAGGATAGAAAAAAGGAAAAAAGTAAGAAAACAAAAGAGATTAGCTTTTTTTAAAGTTGCTATTATCATGTTATTATTTGCACTGTTATATGTTGGAATAAAACTTGTAAATGATACAATAATTTATCTTGGGTATATAGAGAATCCAACTATATTTGATTTTGACTTTAAAGACAGGGTACTGGAACTTTTTGGAGAAAGATATTTCATTGATCTAAAAATATTAAAAAAAGTACCTTAACAAAAGACCGTAAATCCGGTCTTTTGTTTTACTTATTGGAATAATTCTGCTATAATTATTGTTTAGAATTATTCACTTCTAAGGAGGAAGAACATGCAAAAAGTGAAACAAAAAAACATCAGGAATTTTTCCATAATTGCCCATATTGACCACGGTAAATCAACATTAGCAGATAGATTGATTGAAAAAACAGGTTTGCTTACATCAAGGGAGATGCATGAGCAGGTACTTGATAGCATGGAACTTGAGAGGGAAAGAGGTATAACTATTAAATTGAAAAGCATAAGGCTGAGCTATAGAGGAGAAGATGGCGAGGATTACGTGCTCAATCTAATAGATACTCCCGGACATGTGGATTTTAATTATGAGGTTTCAAGGAGTTTGGCAGCATGCGAGGGAGCACTTTTAGTGGTAGATGCTACGCAAGGTGTAGAAGCTCAGACACTTGCCAATGTATATTTAGCCTTGGAACAAAACCTGGAAATCCTTCCAGTTATAAATAAAATTGATTTGCCTAGTGCAAGGCCAGACGAAGTGAAAAAGGAAATTGAGGATATAATTGGAATAGATGCTCAAGATGCACCTCTGATATCAGCAAAGGAAGGTATAAACATAGAGAGCGTATTTAAGGAGATTATTGATAAGATACCATCACCTGAAGGGGATTCAAATCTTCCTTTAAAGGCATTGATATTTGATTCATATTATGACAGCTATAAAGGAGTAGTATCATATATAAGGGTTTTTGAAGGAACAATCAAGCCTGGTATGAGGATAAGGATGATGTCTACAAACAAGTGTTTTGAAGTAACTGAAGTAGGAGTGAATACTTATAGCCAGATACCTGTTGATAAACTGGAAGCCGGGGAAGTAGGCTATGTTGTGGCAGGTATAAAAAATGTTAAGGATGCAAGGGTAGGGGATACCATTACAGACCATGATAACCCTACAGAAAGCCCACTACCAGGATATAAAAAGGTTGTTCCAATGGTATACTGCGGTATCTATCCAGCAGAAGGAGAGGATTTCAATTCTGTAAGGGATGCACTTGAGAAACTGCAGGTTAATGATGCAAGCCTTGTATTTGAACCTGAAACATCTGCAGCTCTGGGATTTGGCTTCAGATGCGGATTTTTGGGGCTGCTTCATATGGAAATTGTGCAGGAAAGGCTGGAAAGGGAATTTGATTTAAATATTGTAACTACTGCACCAAGTGTAATATACAAGATAAAGAAAAAATCAGGTGAGGAGTTGGATATACAAAATCCTACAAATATGCCAGATTTATCAGAAATAGAATCCATGAAAGAGCCAATTGTATCTGCATCAATTATGACACCTACTGAATATGTAGGGCCTATTATGGAGCTATGTCAGAACAGGCGGGGAACATATATAAATATGGAATACCTGGAGGAAACCAGGGTTATGCTGCATTATGATTTGCCATTAAACGAGGTTATATATGATTTTTTTGATGCATTAAAATCCAGAACCAGGGGATTTGCTTCATTTGATTATGAGCTGAAAGGCTATAAGGAATCAGACTTGGTTAAGCTGGATATATTGATAAATGGAGAGCTGGTAGATGCCCTATCCATAATAGTCCATAGAAGTAAAGCCTATGAAAGGGGAAGGAAAATCGCTGAGAAGCTGAAGGAAGAGATTCCAAGGCATCAATTTGCTATTCCCATTCAGGCAGCTATAGGTTCAAAGATAATTGCAAGAGAAACAATAAAAGCCTTGAGGAAAGATGTACTGGCAAAATGCTATGGAGGAGATGTAACCAGAAAGAAAAAGCTGCTTGAAAAGCAAAAGGAAGGAAAGAAGCGCATGAGGCAAATTGGCACTGTTGATGTACCTCAGGAGGCCTTTTTATCCGTTTTAAAATACGATGAATAGTGCACACTTTTAGTGTGCATTAAGCATATATAAGAGAAGGTGGAGTTATTGAGAGAAATAGCAGTTTATATACATATTCCATTTTGCAGCAGTAAATGCTACTACTGTGATTTTGTTTCATTTCCCAGATTGGACAAGAGAATTGATGAGTATGTAGAGTGTTTGATAATGGAAATGGAATTGTACAAAGACATGCTGAAGGAGTGTACTGTAGAAACTGTATTCATAGGAGGTGGAACACCATCCTATATAGATGAAAGCCATATAATGAGAATACTGGAGTATCTGTACCAAAACTACAAATCTGATGGAATTAAGGAGATTACAATAGAAGTAAATCCGGAAACTGTGGAATATAAAAAGGTAAAGGCCTATAAGGATACTGGCATAAATAGAATCAGCATAGGGCTGCAGAGTACAAATGACAACTTGTTAGCGCAGATTGGAAGAAGGCATACATTTGATGATTTTCTCAAGAGTTATGAAATCATAGAGAAAGCAGGCTTTAATAATATAAGCGTTGACCTTATGTTTGGACTTCCCAATCAGAACATTGATGATTGCGTTAATTCCCTCGATAGTGTTATAGATTTAAATGTTAAACATATATCTTATTATAGCTTGATAATTGAGGAAAATACCCTGATGAACAGGTGGTACAAGGAGGGGAAAATGAAGCTCCCTGATGAAGATGTGGAAAGGGAGATGTATCATGTTGGAGTCGAATTATTAAAGTCAAAGGGATATAGGCATTATGAGATATCCAATTTTGCCGTACAAGGCTATGAATGCAGGCATAACCTATATTACTGGAAGATAAAGCCTTACATTGGGTTTGGGATATCCTCTCATTCAAATATAGGAAACAAAAGGTTTTGGAACTACTCCAGTTACAGCAGTTATATAAATGCATTAAAAAATGGAAACATCCCCATGGAGGGGGAAGAGTATATTGATAAGGATATGCAGATGGCAGAATTTATGATCATGGGTTTAAGGCTGGTAGATGGAGTAAATAGGAATGAGTTCAAAAAAAGGTTCAATGTGGATGTGGACGAGATATTTGGCAAAGCTTTAAACAGGCATTTTAAAAATGGGCTTATTACAGAGAAGAATGGCAATATAATGTTTACTGAAAGAGGTTTAGACTTATCAAATATTGTGTATGTAGATTTGCTACCGGATTGATTATATTTTAAAATAAGGTATTGACAATTTAGAATTGTTTATGATACCTTTAAGTTAGCACTCAAGGATGAAGAGTGCTAACAAACATCCACCGATACCAGAATTGAGGTGATAAAATGCTGGATGACAGAAAAATTAGAGTTTTATGTGCTGTTATTGACAGTTATTTGAGGGAAGCTGAGCCAGTTGGTTCAAGAACCATATCAAAGGAATACGATTTGGGAGTCAGTTCTGCAACTATTAGAAATGAAATGTCAGATTTGGAGGATTTAGGTTATCTAAACAAGCCACATTCTTCTTCAGGCAGGATACCCTCAGATAAAGCCTACAGGTTTTACGTAAACAACATATTGAAAGCTGAAAAGATACGAATGGATGTAGAAAAGAAAGAAGATATAAAGAGAATATTAATAAGAGAATCAAGGGAAATAGATGAATTAATTCAAAATTCAGCTAAAATACTATCTGCCATAACTAATTATACTGCAATGGCCCTATCACCTCAGATAAAAAAAATGAAACTGAAGCATATCCAATTGGTTCCTATAGATGAAAGAGAAGTATTAGTAGTTCTGGTTGGAGACTCAGGAATTGTCAAGAATACCATATTCAGACTAGATCAGGACATAGCATATGAGCAGCTGGAAAGGATATCCAACTTTTTGAACCGTAAACTAAAAGGTCTTACCATGTCCAGTATAAAAGGAGTAATGTCAGGGGAAATATTTAAGGAGTTCTATGATTATAAGAGCACTCTGGACAGAATAATACCTGTGATTATCGATTCCTTTGAAAGAAACAACGATGTGGAAGTATATCTTGACGGAGTTACTAGAATATTTGATTTTCCTGAATATAGGGATACGGAAAAAGCAAAGTCATTTATATCATTTATTGAAGATAAGGAACAGCTGTTGAATGTGCTTTTGAATAATACACTTAAAGAGGATATTGAGGTTATAATTGGCGAAGAAAACATATATGATACTATCAAGGACTGCAGCCTTATTACTGCAACGTATAAGTTAGGAGATATGACTATCGGGAAGATAGGAGTCATAGGACCTACAAGGATGGATTATCTGACGGTAATCAGCTCATTAAAGCTATTCTCTGCAAACCTTTCTGAGATAATTGAAATGCTTTTGAAAAGATAATAATGCAAGGAATCTTGCACTTAAATAATCATAAATAAAAAGGGTGATCAAATGGACAATAAAGAGGAATTAAAAAAAGATAACCATGAGCTTGAAGGTGATGAAAAACTAGAGGAAATAAAGGACGATTCTGAAACTAATAGTGAATCAGAAGGCGAAAGCCAGGAAGTTGATGAGAAGGAAAAACAAGAGGATGATTTCAAATCAAAATTTGATGACTTAAACAATAAGTTCATAAGACTTCAGGCTGATTTTATCAATTACAGGAATAGAGTTGAAAGGGAGAAGAAAAGCCTGTATGCCAGTGCTACTGAAGATATAATCCTACAGCTTCTCCCTGTATTGGATAATTTTGAGAGAGCATTAAGTAACATGGATAAAGACAATGCTTACTATACTGGCATTAAAATGATATATGACCAGATGGTTAATGTACTTACTAATAATGGATTGAAGGAAATAGAATGTTTAGGTGAAGCTTTTAATCCTAATTTTCATCATGCAGTCTTCATGGAAGAATGTGAAGACAAAGATGAAGGGACTATAATAGAAGTATTGCAAAAAGGGTATATGCTACATGAAAAAGTTATAAGACCAAGTATGGTTAAAGTAGCTAAATAAATTTATTTAAGGAGGAATAGATATGGGAAAAATAATTGGAATTGACTTAGGTACCACTAACTCATGTGTAGCTGTTATGGAAGGTGGAGAGCCTATAGTTATTACAAATATAGAAGGGAACAGAACCACTCCATCAGTTGTAGCATTTACTAAGGAAGGAGAAAGGCTGGTAGGGGAAACCGCAAAAAGACAGGCAGTTGTAAATCCTGACAGGACCATAATGTCAATAAAGAGGCATATGGGAAAGGATTATAAAAAGGTTATAGATGGTAAGGAATATACACCACAGGATATTTCCGCAATGATATTGCAAAAGCTAAAAAGCGACGCTGAAAGCTACTTAGGAGAACCTGTTACAGATGCTGTTATTACGGTACCTGCTTATTTTACGGACAGCCAAAGACAGGCTACCAAGGATGCAGGCAGAATTGCAGGATTAAATGTAAGGAGAATAATCAATGAGCCTACTGCCGCTGCATTGGCTTATGGGTTGGATAAAAGTGAAGGTCAGCAGAAGATAATGGTATTTGACCTGGGTGGTGGAACCTTTGACGTTTCAATACTGGAAGTTGGAGACGGAGTATTTGAAGTACTGGCAACCAATGGAAATAATCATCTTGGAGGAGATGACTTTGACCAGGCTTTAATAGATTATATTGCTGAAGAATTTAAAAAGGAACATGGAATAGACTTAAGGCAGGACAAGATGGCATATCAAAGGCTGAAGGAAGCGGCAGAAAAGGCAAAGAAAGAGCTATCATCCACAATGACTACTAATATCAATCTGCCATTTATAACTGCTACATCTTCCGGACCATTGCATTTGAATATGGATATTACAAGGGCAAAATTCAATGAATTAACAGCACATCTTGTGGAGATGACTTTGGAACCTGTAAGATTAGCTCTAAAAGATGCAGGTTTAACTAAAGATGATATACAAAAAGTTCTGCTGGTTGGAGGTTCTACAAGGATACCTGCTGTACAGGATGCTGTTAGAAATCTAATAGGAAAGAATCCTCAAAAGGACATTAATCCGGATGAATGTGTTGCTATAGGTGCTGCAATTCAAGGTGGAGTATTGAGTGGAGAAGTTAAGGATTTACTTCTATTGGATGTAACACCTCTGTCCTTGGGTATTGAGACTTTAGGTGGGGTAACGACAAAACTCATTGAAAGAAATACTACTATACCAACAAGGAAATCACAAATCTTCTCAACAGCTGCTGACAACCAGACTTCAGTAGAGATTCATGTATTGCAAGGGGAAAGACCATTAGCAAAGGACAATATTACTCTTGGAAGATTTATACTTGATGGTATACCACCAGCACCAAGAGGGGTACCTCAAATAGAAGTAACCTTTGATATAGATGCCAATGGTATCGTGAATGTAAGCGCTAAAGACTTGGGTACCGGCAAGGAGCAGAAGATAACCATTACTGCATCAACTAATTTAAGTGAAGAGGAGATTCAAAGAAAAATAAAAGAAGCTGAAAAATACGCAGAAGAGGATAGAAAGAAAAAGGAAAGAATTGAAGCAAAGAATAATGCAGATTCAATTATATACCAGACTGAAAAGACATTGAAGGATTTAGGAAATAAAGTTTCTGATAGCGATAGATCAAAAGTACAGGCAAAAATTGAAGAGCTGAGAAAGGCATTACAGGGAGATAATACAGAGGAAATCAAGGCAAAAACTGAAGAATTGACACAGGAATTCTATAGCATATCACAAAAGCTGTATCAACAGACTCAGCAGGGACCTCAAAATCAAAACAGCAACAAACATGATGAGGATGTTGTAGACGCAGATTATGAAGTAATGGATGATGATGATAAATAACATATCAAAGCTAAATCTCTTGGATTTAGCTTTGATTTTTGATATCATGATATAGTATGAAATGAAAGTGGGTGATATTGATGAAAGACTACTATGAAATACTCAACGTATCAAGAGATGCTAGTCAAGATGAGATAAAAGCCTCTTTTAGGAAACTAGCAAAGAAATATCATCCTGACTTGAATCCTAATGATAAAGAAGCTGAAAAGAAATTTAAGGAAATAAATGAAGCTTATGAAGTATTGGGGGATCCGGAAAAAAGAAAGAGATATGATATGTTTGGTGAATCCGGAGTAAATGGTCAGGGAGGTTTTAATTCGGATTTTACCGGATTTGGAGATATATTTGATGACATTTTTGATATATTTGGAGGATTTGGAAGAGCTACATCCGGAACAAGAAAACAGGGACCTGTTAGAGGTGCTGATTTAAGGTACGATCTGGAACTGGATTTTAATGAAGCAGTATTTGGAGTTGAAAAGGAAATACAGGTAAGAAAATCTGAAACATGCAGTAATTGCCAAGGTTCAGGAGTTAAACCAGGAAGCTCAAAGGAAACATGTAGTAAATGCCATGGCACCGGTGAGGTAAGATATGCTCATCAAACTGCATTTGGGCAGTTTGTTAGGGTAGCTACATGCGATGCTTGTAATGGAACTGGAGAAATAATAAAGGAAAAATGTCCTGTATGCAAGGGTTCTGGAAAGGAAGTAAAACGAAAGAAGATAAAAGTTAAAATTCCTGCAGGTGTTAACAATGGTTCCATAATATCCGTAAGAGGAGAAGGAGAAGCAGGAATTAGAGGAGGTTCTCCTGGAGACCTATATGTATATATTACTGTTAAAGAACATGAAATATTCAAGAGAAAAGGTAATAATATCTATTTTACAGTACCCATATCCTTTGTAGATGCAGCACTGGGAGCTGAAATTGAAATTCCTACGCTGGAAGGAAAAATAAAATATACTATTCCTGAAGGGACACAGACAGGAACTGAATTTAGGCTAAAAAATATGGGAGTACCCAATGTAAAAGGATTAGGCAGAGGAGATTTATACTTTAAAGTTGTGGTTCAGGTTCCAAGAAATTTAACGGAAAGGCAAAAGGAATTATTGAGAGAGTTTGGCAAGGAAATGGGAAGGGAACACAAAGAAGGCAGAAAAGGATTTTTTGGCAAAATGAAGGATGCATTTGGAGGTTAACAATCACTCAGCTGAGTGATTGTTTTTAATATGGTATTTTTGTTGTATTTAGGGTATAATATTGAAAGATTTAATAAAAGGATGTGAAGGTTATGAAATGGGTTGAAGTTCAGATTAAAACTACTACAGAAGCAGAAGAGATAGTAGCAAATATAATGTATGATTTAGGTGTAACTGGTTTAGCCATTGAGGACCCGAATGATATATTGGCATTCCAGCAATCTGAGGAAAACTGGGATTATATTGATCCGGAACTCATTAAACAGGATTATGAGGGAGTAATTATAAAAGCATATTTTCCAGAGGATGAAAATCTGTCAGATAAGATAAAGCTAGTAAGGGACAATATAGAAACCATACCTATTAATGAAACTGGGAAGCCATTGGGCACAGTAACAATATCTGAAGTATATGAAAAAGACTGGGCTGAGGCATGGAAAAAATACTACAAGCCTATAAAATTAGGTGAGAAGATAGTAATTAAACCTACATGGGAAGTATATGAAGCAAAAGAGGGAGAAATAGTAGTTGAACTTGACCCTGGTATGGCCTTTGGAACTGGTACTCATGAAACAACAATGCTGTGTATAGAAGCGCTTGAGAAGTATATTGATGAAAACAGATTTGTATATGACGTAGGTTGTGGAAGCGGTATTCTAAGCATAGTAAGTGCCAAATTAGGCGCAAAAAGGGTAGTAGGCGTAGACTTAGATCCATTATGCGTGAGGGTTTCAAATGAAAATGTAGCTTTAAATGGAGTAAAGGATAGAGTGGAAATAATACAGGGCAATTTACTGGATAGATTTAATGAAAAGGCTGATATAATTGTATGCAATATAATTGCGGAAGTTATTATTGATATGACAAGATATATTAAGGACTATCTGAAGGATAATGGTATATTTATCGCTTCTGGAATTATTACTGAGAAAAAGGATAAGGTAAAAGAAACATTGGCTATAAATGGATTTAAAGTATTGGAAGAAAAGATAATAAATGATTGGGTATTGCTAGTTTCAAAAATGGAGTAGGTATAAGCATGAACAGGTTTTTTGTAGATAGATCACAGATAGAAGAAAATGGAATCAGGATTACAGGCAAGGATGTTAAGCATATAAAAGATGTTTTGAGATTAAAGGTTAAGGATATGATTGAAGTTGTATCTGAAGGTATGTTATATACGTGCCAGATATTGGATATGGCAAATGATATGGTATATGGTAAGATTATAGATGTTACTTATGGGAAAAATGAGCCACCAATAGAAATAGTCCTATTTCAGGGAATAGCAAAAGGGGATAAAATGGATTTAATAGTTCAGAAATCCACTGAAATAGGGGTAAAGCATATATACCCTGTGGTAACTAAAAGAACTGTTGTTAAGATTAAGGATAATAAGGAAAAGAGTAAAATAGACAGATGGAATGCAATTTCACACGAGGCGGCAAAGCAGAGCAAGAGGGATTTTGTTCCCATAGTTCATGATATATTAACATTTAATGAAATGTTGGATGTTTTAAAATATGAGGATAATATCATAGTTCCCTATGAGATGGAGCATTCATTGGGGCTTAATGAAGTATTAAAAAGGGTGAAAGGCAACAGGATAAGTATAATAATAGGCCCTGAAGGAGGCTTTGAAGAGGAAGAGGTTAGATTATTGAAAGAAATTGGAGGACAAGTGGTAACTCTAGGCCCCAGAATTCTTAGAACTGAAACTGCAGGCATTGTAACAATGTCTTTAATTTTATATGAACTTGGAGATTTAGGAGTGATACGATGACAAAAGTAGCTTTTTATACTCTTGGCTGCAAAGTCAATCAGTATGAAACACAGGCTATGGAAGAACTATTTAAGAAAAGAGGATATAGTATAGTAAATCCAGATGAATATGCGGATGTCTATGTAATAAACACCTGTACTGTAACCAATTTAGGAGATAGAAAGTCAAGGCAGTTTATTAGAAGGGCAAAGAAAATCAATAAGGATTCCATAGTAGCTGCAGTAGGGTGTTATTCTCAAATTGCACCTGAAGAAGTGGAAAGAATAGAAGGTGTTGATATAGTCATAGGCAATACAGATAAGGATAAAATAGTTGACCTGTGCGAAAAGGCTAAATCTGAAAGGAAAAAAATAAACATAGTTAAGGACATAAGAAGGTATAAGGAATTTGAAAACCTGAACATTAATGAGGTTGATTCCAAAACAAGGGCTTATATTAAAATACAGGATGGATGCAATCAGTACTGCAGTTATTGTATAATACCTTACGCAAGAGGCCCAATTAGAAGCAGAAGACTGGAAGATATTTTAATGGAAGCCAGGAGGTTGGCAGATTCCGGTTTTAAGGAGATTATTCTTACAGGAATCCATGTGGCATCCTATGGAAAGGATTTAGGCAGTATAAACTTACTGGATGTTATTAGCAAAGTTAATGAAATAGAAGGCATAGAGAGAATACGCTTAAGCTCAATGGAACCTACTTTTATAGATGAAAAATTCATGAAAAAAGCTGTCGAGCTAAGAAAGCTATGCGACCATTTTCACCTTTCACTGCAAAGCGGAAGCAATACTGTGTTAAAGAGGATGAACAGAAAATATACCAAGGAGCAATATAAGGAAATTGTAGAGCTTATCAGAAAATATATGCCTGATGCAGGCATTACTACAGATATAATTGTTGGATTTCCTGGAGAAACTGAAGAGGAATTTAATGAAACCTGTGATTTTGTTAATGAAATAGGCTTCTCCAGAATTCATGTCTTCAAGTACTCCCCAAGAATTGGTACTCCAGCTAGTAAATATGATAATCAGATTCATGGAAGCATAAAACATGAACGCAGTGAAAAATTAATAAGTTTAGGTAACAGGCTTATGGATAAATTCAATTCAAAATTTATTGGCAAAATAGTTAAGGTTTTATTTGAAGAAGAAAAGGACGGATTTTTTGAAGGATATACCACAAACTATATGAGGGTAAAGTCCAGAGCAAAGGAAAATATTCAGGGTAATATACTTCCAGTAAGGATTATTGATAAAGAAAATGATTTTTTAATTGGAGAAATAGAGGAATTATAGATTCTGTGTAGAATATATAAGTAAAGCAGAGTGGGGAGGTGAGAATGTGAAGGACTGCATATTCTGTAAGATTGCCAGCAAGGAAATACCATCCAGTATTGTATATGAAGATGACAGGATTATAGCCTTTAAGGATATTGAACCCCAGGCTCCTGTTCATATATTGATAGTACCTAAAGAGCACATCAAGTCTGCCAATGAATTGGATGAAACTAATATAGAGCTAATAGATCATATATTTCTTATAATTAGAAAACTAGCAGAAGACTTGGGAATTAATGAGGATGGATATAGAGTTGTAAACAATTGTGGTGAGTATGGAGGACAGTCAGTCTCCCATATACATTTTCATCTATTAGGAGGTCGAAAATTTTCTTGGCCACCAGGTTAAAATTTAGTTGCTTAAAATGCAAAGTTAATGTATAATTATTTCGTGTTATATTCTATTACCAATGGCAGCACTTGAGGACTCTTGGTAGCTGGAAGAGGGGAGGGGAGAAATCGATGACGGAAATAAGAGTTAAAGAAAATGAATCTCTAGATAATGCTCTTAAAAGATTTAAAAGACAATGTGCCCGTGCTGGTGTTCTTGCTGAATATAGAAAAAGAGAACATTATGAGAAACCAAGTGTGAGAAGAAAGAAAAAATCAGAGGCAGCTAGAAAGAAAAGAGCCAGATATTAAGAAGGTGGGTTTATTATGGCCTTAAAGGAAAAGCTTATTGAGGATTTGAAGTCCTCCATGAAAAATAAGGATACCATAAGAAAAAACACTATAACTATGATTAGAGCTGCTATAAAGCAAAGAGAAGTGGATGAGCGAATCCAATTAGATGATGATGGTATTATAGAGATAATTTCAAAACAGCTTAAGGAAAAAAAGAATGTTATAGAGGACTTTAAACGGGGACAAAGGCAGGATTTAGTGGAGCAGACAGAGAAGGAGATGGAAATTCTTCTGGAGTATTTGCCCAAGCAGTTAAGCGAGGAAGATATCAGGAAAATTGTAATGGAGACAGTTAAGGAAGTAAATGCCAGCTCTATGAAGGATATAGGTTTAGTGATGAAATCTGTAATGCCAAAGCTAAAGGGTAAGGCTGATGGCAGTACAGTTAATAAAATAGTAAAAGAGATATTGGAAATAAACCTGGGTTAAAGAATTAACTCAGGTTTATTTGTTATTTATAAAGTTATATAGTACAATAAAAGGGTAGATATGCAATATAATATATAGGGGGTGATATATTGCGAAAGGTTTTTTTTGCAATTATTTTAACACTGGTTGTAATACTTGGTACAAGCACATTTGCCGAAAGAAGTATGGGAGATGTATATGTAATTCCGATTAAAGGTGAAATCAATAGAGCCACTTATAATTTTATTAATTCAACGTTAAATAAGGTTATGGAAAATTCACCACAAGCAATAATATTTGAAATAGATACCTATGGCGGTTTAATTGATGAAGCTGAAAAGATTAAGAACCTGATAATGTCATTGGATGTACCAACAATATCCTTCGTAAACAATAAAGCAGAGTCTGCAGGTGTACTGTTAACCATATCATCGGAAAGAATAGTAATGGCTAGAAGTTCTACTATTGGGTCTGCAGAAACAATACCGAATACAGAAAAGGTTCTATCCATGTGGAGAAGCTTTTTAAGGGATGTGGCTCAACAGAGGGGAAGAGACCCTAGAATTGTGGAAGCAATGGCAGATAGTGATATTCAGATAGAAGGGCTTTCTGAAAAGGGCAAGCTTCTGAATTTAACCAGCAGTGAAGCTTTACAGTTAGGGTTAGCCGATTTAATAGCAGATAGTTATGAAGAAATTCTTGCAAATTTTAATATCCTATACAACAGCATTGTACAAGTAGATGAGAGCCTGGAGCTGAAGTTTTCAAAATTCCTTGCCAGTTCTTCAATTAGCACTTTATTGATTACTCTTGGATTAATTGGACTGGTCATTGAAGTATTCTCACCTGGATTTGGAGTTGGAGGGATAATAAGCATTATATCCTTTGGATTGTTTTTTGCAGGAAATATCATGGCTGGAAATTCACAATGGACTTCCCTCATAATATTCGTTATTGGATTAATATTGCTGGTAATTGAGGCAATATCCCCTGGATTTGGATTGCCAGGTATATCTGGTATAATACTACTAATAATAGGTATAATACTTGCAATGGGTTCCATACAATTAGCAGTAATGTCTCTAAGCATATCAATAATATTAACTGCAATAATAACTATAATACTCATAAAGCAGGGTAAAAATATTGAAGCTTTTAAAAAAATAATCCTTTCAACCAGACAGGAAGGTGAACAAGGTTATATAAGTTCACCTCTTAAAACAGAATATTTAAATAAAGAGGGGATTGCTGTATCTGACCTTAGGCCTTCAGGTGTTATCGAAATAGATAAAGAGAAGTTAGATGCTCTATCTGAAGGCAAATTTATCCCAAAGGGATCACAGATTAAGGTTATAAGGGTTGAAGGATCAAAAATTATTGTAAGGAGGGTATAATATGGAAGGTTTAATTTTAACTGTAAGTGTAGCATTATTGATTATTATACTGGTAATACTATTCTTTACTTTTATACCAGTAGGATTATGGATTACTGCATATTTTTCAGGTGTAAAGATTGGAATTACCACTCTAATTGGTATGAGATTAAGGCGTGTTGTTCCATCAAGAATTGTCAATCCTATGATTAAGGCTACAAAAGCTGGATTGAAGATAGAAGTAGATAAGCTTGAAGCACATTATCTTGCAGGAGGAAATGTAAATACACTGGTAGATGCTTTAATTGCTGCTCAAAGGGCTAATATAGACTTGCCTTTTGAGAGAGCAGCAGCAATTGATTTGGCAGGAAGAAATGTGCTTGAAGCAGTGCAGGTAAGTGTTAATCCAAAGGTTATAGAAACTCCTCAAATAGCTGCTGTGGCAAAGGATGGAATTGAGGTAATAGTAAAGGCAAGAGTTACAGTTAGAGCAAATATAGAAAGGCTAGTAGGAGGAGCAGGAGAAGAAACCATTATTGCAAGAGTAGGTGAAGGGATAGTTACTACAGTAGGAAGCTCAAAATCCCATGCAGATGTGTTGGAAAATCCAGATTCTATATCTCAAACTGTATTAGATAAAGGTTTGGATTCGGGTACTGCTTATGAGATACTTTCAATAGACATTGCTGATGTTGATGTAGGCAGAAATATTGGCGCAAAACTTCAGACTGAACAGGCTGAAGCTGATAAGCGTATTGCACAGGCTAAGGCTGAGGAGCGAAGGGCAATGGCTGTTGCAAGGGAACAGGAGATGAAGGCAGAAGTTCAGGCCATGAAGGCAAAGGTAGTAGAAGCAGAGGCAGAAGTTCCACTTGCTCTGGCAAAGGCTTTGAGAGATGGAAAGATTGGATTCATGGATTATTACAATATGAAAAACCTGTTAGCTGATACAAACATGAGGGATTCAATATCCAAAATAGTTGATGACAACAAGAAAGATGAATAGGGGGCCATTAAATGTTCCCAAATGGATTAATAGTATTTATTATAATATTGTTATTTGATATTCTATCTAAAAGCATTAGAGAAAAAAGGAAAATAGATGAGGCTCGCAATAAAGTGCGTGGCAAGCTAAATAGAGATATTATCCCTGATAAAAAAACAACTGCAGAGATGGTAAATAGAAGAGAAAGTATTGATTCTGTAAAGAAAGATGATATAAAAACAAAAACTGTAAAAAAGAACTTAGAACCTTTAAATGACCAGCTTAAAAAAGATAACAATGCTGATAAAAATCGTGAAATAAAGGATACCATACAGGCTATGGAAAAACGGAATAAGAAGCTGGACACGAAGACAGGAACCATTAAAAATGACATAATAAAGGGCATCATATATTCTGAAATACTTTCAGAGCCAAAGAGTATAAGAAATATCAAGAGAAGCATGTAAGTTTATATGCTTCTCTTTTTTACTCTGTAATACTCAAATTATGGACAGCATAAGATTATACAGGGGAGGTTTTCATATGGATAATAGGATGGAAAATCTAAAATATAGCATTTCAGAAGCATTAGAGCTGCCAAAGGATATTGTGATGGATTTGCCTAAAATAATAATGGTAGGTAATATACAGCTTAATATTTCAAACCATAAAGGGATAATAGAGTATAGCCAGGATACATTAAGAGTTAATTCAAACATAGGAATCATCAAAATAACAGGCAGCAACCTTAAATTGAAGACGATTCTGTCTGAAGAGATAGTGGTAGACGGAACTATTGATGGAATAGAGATAATTAGTTAGGGGTGCGGGTATGGGAACTATAAAGGCATGGAATTTTTTGAAGGGATATGTTATTATAAAAATTGAAGGATTAACACTGGAACGGTTTTTGAATCTGGCAGCAACTAATGATATTTACCTTTGGGACATTAATAGAGTCGACTACACTATACTTGAGATGAAGGCTACTATAGAAGGATTTAGAGCCTTAAAGGAAATAGTGAATAAGGTTGGCTGCAGAGTAGAAATAGTCGAAAAAAGAGGATTGCCTTTTATATTATACAAGCTGAGGTACAGAAAGACGTTAGGAATTGGTTTTATTCTTTTTTTTGCTATAATTGCACTCTTATCATCCATAATATGGGATATAGAAATAATTGGCAATGAAAAGGTTAAGGATGAGGAAATTTTACATCTGCTTAAGGAGGAAAAAATTAAGGAAGGTATAATTAAATACAGAATTGACAAAGATTATGTAGAGAACTTATTGCTGAATGAATTTGACGTTTTTTCATTTATATCCGTTGAAATTAAAGGAACTAAGCTTATAATAGAAATAAAGGAAAGAGATCTGCCTCCCGAGATGATTGATGAGGATATTCCAACAAATATAGTTGCTGCTAAAAAAGGTATTATTGAAAAGGTCATTGCTAGAAATGGGAAGCCTAAAGTCAGAAAAGGAGATGTAGTTGAGAAAGGAGATGTTTTGATTTCAGGAATTATTTCTGACGAGTTTTCTGAGAATCAAATACTTGTTCATGCAGAAGGTGAAGTATTTGCCAGAACGCTATACAGCTATAAAGTTGAAGAACCTATAATAAAGACCATAAAAGAAGAAACAGGAAGAGTATTTGAGAGAAAGGAGTTTAAAATAGGAGAAAGAGGTATTCAATTTATAAAAGGGGATATTCCCTTTGAGGACTATGTAGAAGAAACAGAGGAAATAAAGATATTAAATTTAGATATCAACCTTCCCTTTAAGATACTGGTTCATAAGTATAAGGAAGTTGAAACAATGGAGATAAAACAGGATATAGAGCTTATTAAAAGCTCAAACCACATTAAAGCTGTTGAGGAATTAAACAAACAGCTGCCTTTGGAAGTGGAGATTATATCCAAGGATGTAAAACATTATGTTAGGGATAATGTTGTAACAACGTATGTTATTATTGAAGTAATTGAAGATATAGGTGTAAAGCGCCCAATAAATTGATTAGAGGAGGATATGGATTGACGAAGGATAAAGTAGAAAGGCAAATGTCAATTGATGATATTAATCTGATTTCTGAGTTATTTGGAAAATATGATGAAAATTTAAAAGTAATAGAGGAAGAGTTCCAGACAGAAATATTTTTGAGGGATAATATGCTTGTAGTAGTAGGAGATAACAATTCAACTGAGCTGGTAGAAAAGTTAATATATAAGTTGATGGAAATAATAAACACTCAGCAGAGACTTACGAAACAGGAATTAAGGTATACTATTGAATTGGTGAAAAAAGGCAGGGAAGAACAGCTAAAGGAGCTGTTAAACGATGTAGTATGCATTACAGCATCAGGAAAGACTATAAAACCAAAAACCATAGGTCAAAAAATGTATATTGACAGCATTAGGAATAACGACATAGTATTTGGAATTGGACCAGCTGGAACAGGCAAGACATATCTGGCAATGGCAATGGCTGTAACAGCATTTAAAAACAAGGAAGTTAACAGAATAGTATTAACAAGGCCTGCTGTAGAAGCTGGAGAGAGCCTTGGATTTTTGCCTGGAGATTTGCAGGAAAAGGTAGACCCATATTTACGACCTATATACGATGCTCTGTTTGATATTTTAGGCGTAGAAACATATTCCAAATTAATAGAAAAAGGCCTTATAGAAGTAGCTCCCCTTGCATATATGAGGGGAAGAACACTGGATTCTGCATATGTCATATTAGATGAAGCTCAAAACACTACCAATGAACAGATGAAGATGTTTTTGACAAGACTGGGATTTGGGTCAAAAGCTATAATTACTGGTGATATTACTCAGATAGATTTATCCAAGGGAAAGGCATCAGGTTTGGTAACAGTTCTAGAGGTATTGAAAAATGTAAAGGGGATAGAATTTATCAGGTTAACCAAAAAGGATATAGTACGACATCCGCTTGTACAAAGAATAATTGAAGCTTATGAAGAGTATGAAAACAGTTAAATCTAAGGGGGGATACCCTAATGAAAAGTAAGTCTGAGAATACAAAGGATAATAAACAGAGGGGGATAAGTAACAGGATTATCATAAATAGAGTGTTAATTCTGATATTTACTGCAATATTATTCTTCATAGTAATAAAGAAGGTAGAAACTGAAAAGTTAGACGTGAAAATTGGAGATATAGCCCCTGTTGAAATTAGAGCCACTAAGGATATAGTTGATGAATATGCTACCAATGCATTAAAAGAGGAGATAAAGAAAAAAGTTGAACCTAAGTACAGAGTAAGCCCTTCAATTCAGATGACAATGAAGGACATTATAAACCAGTTTTTCAGTAAAGTAGAAGAATTGAAATTAAATGAGGAATTAAGCCTCCAGGAGAAAATTGATATACTGTTAAATGAATCCAGAATACCTATTACAAAGAAAGAAGGACGTACTGCACTAAATATGGATGAAACAGAACTTAATCAGTTTAAGGCTATTATAATTGATCTTATTAATCAGATTATGAGTGCAGGAATTACTGAAGAGGATTTAGATTATGAAAAGGCCAATGTAGAGAAAATATTTCAATCCCTGGAAATTGAAGATGACAGTAAGGAATTGGGTATATCTTTGATAAATAACACCATACAGCCTAATAAATTCATAGATGAAGAGGCAACTCAGCGAAAGATAGATGAGGAGCTTAGCAAGGTGGAACCTGTAATTGTAAAGGAGCATCAGATAATAGTAAGAAAAGGAGATGTTATTGATTATAAAACTTATGAACTCATTAAGGAATCAGGACTTTTAAAAGAGGGCTCGGGTTACAACAACAGGAATATATGGGGCATATTAATACTGATGATACTTTTACAGGTGTTTCTGTTTGGCTATGTATATATATTCCATAAAGAGGTGTTATCAGATAACAGACTATCAATTTTGGTTATAGTGAATACAGCTATGATTTTAATTTCAAAAGGCCTATACAATATTTCTCCATATATAATGCCAATAACAACAGTAGCACTGCTTGTAGCTATTATGATGGATATTAGATTATCCATAATAGTAAACCTTTTTTTGGTGTTTATATTTAGCTTCATATTAGATCTAGATGATATACTTATGACCATGTATGTTATAAGCGGTACAATAAGCGTATATTTGACAACCAGACAGCTGCAGAGGAATAATATACTATTAAATGGAGCCATTACTGGATTAGTAAATGTATTGATTATAGTAAGCTTTGGACTCATTAAAAAAATGGAATTAATTGAAATACTGATTCGCAGTGGATACGGTTTTGCCAACGGAGTCCTTTGTGCTGTTTTGACCATAGGCTCACTTCCCATTTGGGAGAATTTGTTTCATGTTTTGACCCCTTTAAAGCTGTTGGAGCTGTCAAATCCAAATCAGCCTTTACTGAAAAAGCTGTTGCTGGAAGCGCCAGGAACCTATCATCATAGCATTATAGTTGGAAATTTAAGCGAAAGGGCTGCAGAAGTAGTAGGAGCAGATCCCTTGATTGCAAGGGTTGGGGCATACTATCATGATATAGGAAAATTATCAAGGCCCTATTATTTCAAAGAAAATCAGCTGGGAGGGGACAACCCTCATGATAGATTGGACCCTGATCTAAGTGCATCAATAATAATAAATCATGCAAGAGATGGTTTAGAGTTAGGCAAAAAATACAAGCTTCCAAAAAGGGTGCTGGATATTATAGTTCAGCATCATGGAGATACGTTGGTTCTGTATTTTTACCATAAAGCCAAGCAGGAAAATGGGGATGAAGTTAATATTGAAAATTTCAGGTATAAAGGACCAAAACCTCAAACCAAGGAAGCTGCAATTGTAATGTTAGCAGACTCCACTGAAGCCGCAGTTCGCTCTATTAAGGAACCCAACAGGGAAAACATAGAAGCCATGATAAAAAACATAATAAAAGGCAAACTAAATGATAATCAGTTAAATGAATGCGACTTGACATTAAAAAATTTAAATGAAATAGCAAATGCTTTTCTATCTGTTATCATGGGAATTTTCCATGAAAGAATAGAATACCCTGAAACAGAAATTGTAAAAGGAGATGCATAGCTTGGAAATACAAATAGATAATAGACAAAATAAAGTACAATTAGATGAGGATATAATACCATTAATAGAAAATGCCATAAAAGCAGTTTTAGAGCTGGAAGGCAAGCCATTGGACTATGAAGTAAGCATATCCTTTGTTGATAATGAAGAAATTAGAGAACTCAACAGATTATACAGGAATGTTGACAAGGAAACTGATGTGCTATCCTTTCCAATGGAAGAAGGAGAAGACAACTATTCAATGAACATGTTAGGTGATATAGTTATATCTTTGGAAAAGGCATTGGAACAGTCCATTGAATACAACCACTCCCTTACAAGGGAAATAATATATCTGACTGTTCACAGCATGTTTCATCTCTTGGGTTACGACCACATGAATGATGAAGACCGATTGATTATGCGCAACAGAGAGAAGGAAGTAATGAAAAGTTTAAAAATATTTAAAAATGAAAGGGATAATTCTTAATAGTTATGAAGAAATCAAAAAATTTGATTGAAAGCTTTAATTATGCAGTTAATGGTATAATAAGCGCATTGAAAACGGAAAGAAATCTAAAGGTTCATTTTACAGCAGCAGCTATTGTTGTTGTAATAAGCCTTTTTTTTGACTTTACCAGAACAGAGCTTCTGCTATTGGTGTTTACAATAACATTTGTGCTAATGGCAGAGCTTTTTAATACAGCCATTGAGAGAATTGTTGATTTAATTATGGAAGACTACCACCCTCTTGCCCGTATGGCAAAGGATATTGCTGCCGGAGCAGTACTGATATCTGCAGTTAATGCTATAATAGTAGGGTATCTGCTGTTTTTTGACAGGCTCATACCCTTTACAGATTTAGTCCTGCATAAAATAAGAAATTCTCCCATATATTTGACCTTTATAGCCATAGTCCTGGTTATACTGCTGACTATATTTGCAAAAGCCATGTTTTACAAAGGAAAGGGGACTCCATTCCAGGGAGGAACTGTAAGCGGTCATACTGCTGTTTCCTTTTGTATTGCAACAATAGTATCGTTTATTGCTGACAACATGCTGGTCAGTACTCTTTCATTTATAATGGCCATTTTGGTGGGAGAAAGCAGAATAGAGGGAAGGATTCATACGCTGTTTGAAGTTATAATGGGAGCTTTGCTGGGAATATTTGTAGGCATACTGATATTTCAAGTAATAGTGTAAGCTTATACTATTTTTGTAAAGAGGTGTTGGTGAATGAATATAAAGGAGTTAATAAGGAGAGCATTGGAAGCACAGAAAATGGCTTATGTGCCTTATTCCAGATTTAGAGTAGGTGCTGCGCTTTTGACTGAAGATAATCATATCTATTCAGGTTGCAATATTGAAATAGCATCTTATTCACCTACTATATGTGCTGAAAGGACTGCAATATTTAAAGCAGTGTCCGAAGGCCATAGGAAGATAAAGGCCATAGCAATTGTAGGCGATTCAAATTTCACTTTTCCCTGTGGAGTATGCAGACAGGTAATAAGGGAATTCGGGAAAGATGCAAACATCATAATAGCCAATTCATTGGATGATTATAAAGTATTTACTTTAGATGAAATACTTCCTTATAGCTTTGGCCCAGAGGACCTAAATAAAAATAAGGAGTGAGAGAATGTATAAATCAGGATTTGTAACAGTTATTGGAAGACCTAATGTAGGCAAATCTACATTGTTAAATCAAATAGTAGGAGAGAAAATATCCATAATATCAGACAAACCTCAGACCACAAGAAATAAGATTCAGCTTATATATACGGAACAAGACTGCCAGATTGTGTTTTTGGATACTCCTGGCATACAAATGCCCAAAAACAAGCTGGGAGAATATATGCTTAGGGTTTCAAAGGAAACTCTGGAAGAGGTTGATATAATAACCTTTATGGTAGATGAAAGCATGGATACAGGAAGGCTTGATAAATACATAATTGATGAGTTAAGGGGAATAAAAACTCCAATAATACTATTGATTAATAAAATAGATAAGATTAAAAAAGAAGAAGTAAGCCTTTTGATTCAAAAGTACAATAATATGAATATGTTTGAGGATACAATACCAATATCAGCAATTAATGGCGAGAATATAAGTTCATATATAAGCGCTTTAAAAAAGCTTTTACCTGAAGGACCACGGTATTTTCCAGAGGATATGATTACTGACCAGCCAGAGCGTTTTATTATTTCAGAGATAATAAGGGAAAAGGCTTTGGAAAACCTAAATGAAGAAGTACCTCATGGAATATTTGTAGATATAGAAAAAATATCAAAGAGGGAGGACAAGGATTTAATAGATGTAAACGCAGTTATATACTGCGAGAGAGAATCCCATAAGGGAATTATAATTGGAAAGAATGGAAGAATGCTAAAAACCATCGGAAGCAGCGCCAGAATAGATATAGAAAAGCTTCTGGGAAGTCAGATTAATCTTATACTTTGGGTAAAAGTGGAAAAGAACTGGAGGGAAAAGGAAAGCAAAGTCAGATACTTTGGATATAGGTAGGAAGGTCATTTATCATGAATATTAGAGATGAGGGAATAGTACTGAAGGAAATGCGTTATAAGGAAACAAGCAAGATACTAACCATATTGACAAAAAAACATGGGAAGATTCATGGTATGGCAAGGGGAGCTTATAAGCCCAAAAGCCAGTTAATGGTAAATACCCAGCCTTTTTCTTACAATAACTACATTTTCTTCAAAGGCAGGAATTTTTATTATATCAATCAGGCTGATACTATTGATTCTTTCTATTCAATAAGGGAAAATATAAACAGAATTATATATGGGTCATATCTTTTGGAACTGGCAGATATATCAGTTTTAGAGGAAGAGGACACTGAAAAGCTGTTTCTCTTGTTAAAAAAAGGGTTAGAAGTATTGTCAAATCTTAATGAAAATTTCCTGGCTTTTACCATTGCTTATGAATTAAAATTTATATCCTTTCTTGGGTATAAACCCTTGTTTGACAGATGTGCCGTATGTGGAACAAGGGATATTCGCCATTTTAAGTTCAGCATAGAGTACGGTGGTATAATATGTGACAGATGTTCTATTACTGAGTCAAATAGCGAGTATATGGACCTTGATATGTATAAATGCATGAAGGAGCTTTTATATACACCATTGGACAGAATAAATATAATCAGTATTTCAAGCAAAACCATGTTTAAATTACATGATATTATGGTAAAATACATACTACATAAGATAGATAGAAAGAAGTTTAATTCATTGGATACAATGAAGTATATGATTAGAGAGGGAGGTGAGCCATATGGAGATAACCCTGGAGATGATTGACAGCGTAGTTGCAAGAACTAATGCTACGTTTCAGCAGGCTAAAGAGGCATTGGAAAAGACCAATGGCAATGTGGTTGATGCTATTATATATATAGAATCAGCACAAAAGAGCAGTTGGCAGGAAGAGCTTACAGATAAAGGAAATGAAATAATAAAAAAGGTTAAGGAAATCTTGAAGAAGGGAAATGTTACAAGGATAACTGTTAAAAAAGACGATGAGGTAATATTAAATCTTCCCATAACAGCAGCTGCAGTAGGGGCCATTATTTCTGCACCTTTGGCTCTGATAGGATTAGGAGGAGCATTATTGTCAAAATGTACAGTGGAAATACAAAAGGAAGATGGAGAAGTAATAAAAGTGAATGAAATGGTACCTATGGATAAGAGGGATAATTGAATAATATTGATATTCTAGTATATTGACAAGATTTTAAAATTTTGTTAGATTATTATCTATAGAAAATCGAATTAAGTATGCTATGATGAAGAGGGAAGTCAATTTTTGTATCAAAGCGAGCCAGAGATGGTGGGAGTCTGGTATAACAGGATTGATGAAAGGCACTTCTGAGCATATTTATAAAGAGAATACCCTTTAAGTGGTATTAAATAGGGTGGAACCGCGGAAGTAACCTTTCGTCCCTATAGGGATGTAAAGGTTTTCTGTTTGTTTATACGTGAATACAAGGAGGTAAAGCTATGTATTTTCAGGATTTAATGCTGAAACTGCTTGAATATTGGGGAAGCAAAGGATGTACAATAATGGAACCTTATGATGTGGAAAAAGGTGCAGGGACAATGAGCCCTTATACTTTTATAAGAGCCTTAGGTCCGGAACCATGGAAAGTAGTTTACGTAGAGCCTTCAAGAAGGCCAGCAGATGCAAGGTATGGGGAAAACCCTCATAGGTTGTACCAGCATCATCAGCTTCAGGTTATTCTTAAGCCATCACCAGATGATGTACAAGATTTGTATCTGGACAGTTTAAAAGCCATTGGCATAGACCCATTGGAGCACGATATAAGATTTGTTGAGGATAATTGGGAAGCTCCTACTCTTGGTGCATGGGGATTGGGATGGGAAGTATGGCTAGACGGAATGGAAATAACCCAGTTTACTTATTTTCAGCAAATAGGAAGTATTAATTGTGTACTGGAGTCTGCTGAGATTACTTATGGCTTGGAGAGAATTGCAATGTACCTT
>DUMS01000076.1 GCA_012839745.1 Tissierellia bacterium | reverse complement strand
TTTCTATCTACCTCCTGTAAAATATTTTACAGGAAAGTAGATTTGTTTTATATACAACTAGAAAATTTTCAGGATTCTTATTTTCCGAAATCTCATGATTTTATTTTACCACTTACAGCTGGTTTCAATTCCTCATAGGTAATCTATAAACCCCCAAAAATTCAAAACTGTATAAAATATATTTTTTAGTTTCAATTCCTCATAGGTAATCTATAAACGTGAGACTAATCCCAAGAATAATATACAGATTCTTTGTTTCAATTCCTCATAGGTAATCTATAAACTGTATCTAACAAGGCGGAAAGTTTGCAGAATTCTGCAGTTTCAATTCCTCATAGGTAATCTATAAACTGTAAGGTTTTGTATTAATCCGCTTGCTGGTTTAGCAGTTTCAATTCCTCATAGGTAATCTATAAACTTTAGATTATCTCTTGTTGAAATGGGGGTTGAACTGGTTTCAATTCCTCATAGGTAATCTATAAACCCTAATTATTAGGTCCTTTTTCTTATATACTTTGGAGTTTCAATTCCTCATAGGTAATCTATAAACCCTGTATTGAGTGGATATATAAAAAGATTCCTTTTGTGTTTCAATTCCTCATAGGTAATCTATAAACGGTATGTTTTGAGATGTTGCATGGTGGAAGCAACTCTGTTTCAATTCCTCATAGGTAATCTATAAACTATTTGTCCTAGAACTGGATTTGACGGATGACTAGTGTTTCAATTCCTCATAGGTAATCTATAAACTAAGATTTCTTCTTTGTCTAATCCATCTAACATTCCAGTTTCAATTCCTCATAGGTAATCTATAAACCATCATTAAAAGCATACATTTCATACATTTCAATTAAAGTTTCAATTCCTCATAGGTAATCTATAAACTATTACTTCTAGTGCTGTATATTTGCTATAATTTTCGTTTCAATTCCTCATAGGTAATCTATAAACTATACGTTAGAGCAGATGCCGATGTTTATCAATATTAGTTTCAATTCCTCATAGGTAATCTATAAACCAGGAACCTTACAGGTATATAGTTGGTGTTGTCCATTTGTTTCAATTCCTCATAGGTAATCTATAAACGTTTTCCTTTAGAGTATTAATAACTGCAATTTGATCAGTTTCAATTCCTCATAGGTAATCTATAAACATGACACACTGGGATAAAAAATCAACAGAGGCTTGGTTTCAATTCCTCATAGGTAATCTATAAACGAACCGTAGATGGTATATATGACCTAAACGGGAATGTGTTTCAATTCCTCATAGGTAATCTATAAACTTCTCCATCCTTCCATAAGATATAATCCCCTTCTTGGTTTCAATTCCTCATAGGTAATCTATAAACCTAGCATTTTCAGCTTGAGAATAGCCTGCTGCGTCGGGTTTCAATTCCTCATAGGTAATCTATAAACTCTGCCTTTATATACGATGTTCTGATATTTTGAGCAAGTTTCAATTCCTCATAGGTAATCTATAAACATATAATACCGAATACGGTTATTTTGTCACTTGAAATGGTTTCAATTCCTCATAGGTAATCTATAAACGTTTTACTCTCATTTTCGGTATTATTTAAAAATTCTTGTTTCAATTCCTCATAGGTAATCTATAAACTTTGCACCAGGGACAGGAAAATGGAGAACAGTCACAGGTTTCAATTCCTCATAGGTAATCTATAAACTTGACCCGAAGGCCATCGAGAAGAAAATCCAGGAGCTGTTTCAATTCCTCATAGGTAATCTATAAACGGTAGGTATTTGGTCTCTTTATCGGCTGCAAGTCTGAGTTTCAATTCCTCATAGGTAATCTATAAACCGATTATTCACGCTGGATAGACTATACAGAAGAACTTGTTTCAATTCCTCATAGGTAATCTATAAACCCATTTCTATATTGATATTACCTAATTTCACATTTTTTGTCAATAAATATAATTGTTACAAAATCTTAATATTTGTTATATAAATTTGAATATAAACATTGAAATTATCATGTTTCTTCAAAAAATAAATTTGTCGTCGATCTCCAGGGGTTTTTGCACTACTGGAGGTCGACGACAATTCTCTTCAGCAAATAATTTTTCAACTACTCATGACAAAAGTCGCAAGTACCCAATCCTATGTCATGAATTTAATGATTTTTGTGCAGATGGGCTTGTTTTAGCTATACTCTCATAAAGCTCCAATCCTCTTCTAAATAATATTTTGAAATCACCCTGTTTTTCTAAATATTTTTTCACTTTATCGTTTTCTGATCCATGAACTGCTGCATTTCTTGTATATTCTAACAACTCATATGTATCCCTGTACCCGCTTTTTTCAAATATATATAATTCCTTTGTTTTGATCAGTTTTATGAAATCTCTAATTATCTCTCTTGCATCATAATCTAATGGATCAATGTTTTTAATTTTTTTATTCATTTCAATAATTTGGTCTTTATATTCTCTGCCTATTGCAATTATAATTCCTTCATAGAGCAGTATGAGAGCCTTTAAATACTGCTTTTTCTTAAAGAAAAATTTCCCTCTTTCTATCATTCTCCTGTCGAGTGATGCTCCAATAAGCGATTTCAGGTCTTTCTTAACATATTTGGCTATAGCGGACTGGTAATTATCCTTTGATTCTATTTTCTCCAAGTATGATTTTATGGTTGATAAATCGCTTTTAGGCTGCCTGTTCATTTCCAGCCAAAAGTATGCTCTATATGTTTTATTCATATCCGGTGTATCCAGTAATTTAAGCAATTCTGGAAAATACCCTGAATATTTATATGTAGCCAGGTTTTCTGCATAAGATACCAATGTACTTATAAAATCAATATTTATTACAGGGGTAGGGTCATTCCTGTCTTTTTTCAGCTCAAATGCCCCATAATATACCTTTATGTCTGAAATGCGTTTGATATGTTTTAGCATCATTAATGAAAAGGCTATTATTACAGGCATATGCCGAAATGCATGGGTTATGTCAAAAACTACTATCCTCTCTTCATCTGGAATTTCTTTTATCATATGATTAATATATACTTCATAATCTAATGGGTCAACAGTTATAAAACGGATTCCTGGCATATATTCTTTTAATGAGTCCTGCCATTCAGAAAGCAATTCCTGTGAAATACCCATATTTTCCTCATCATATACTCTATCATATAAATCGATTAGTTCATCATGATTTTCCTCATCTATAACATTAAGCAGCTCTGACCAGCTGGATTGTTCAGTGCCGAATATCAGCCATTTGTCTATTTCATACCCCTGGTTGACCAGAACCTTATATAAAGCAGACCCGAAAAAACAAGTATCAATTGATTTATCTATTTCTTCAAAATAATAATTCGTTTTTTCATATCCCTTTTGCCCCACAATACTTCTGCCTTTTCCAATCATCGAAATAAGTACAGCCTTTTTGCTTTTCAACATTATCACCCCCATATTAAAAAAATCCCATAAATAGCAGATTTTTTATTATAATTGTTTATATTCGACACTAATGGGGATATTCCTTCTAAATAAGTTATATTTATTGGGAATATAGGATTGGTTTAAAGGAGAGATTACTTTATATAACTAATGAAATTAGATTAAGCAAAATGTGGAAAACTACAATTCCTTAAAGATAGTCCAATAACTTGATACTAATACTGATAATATCTGATATCGCAATTTGTGTCAATTCTTTTAATACTAAAAAATGTAGTTTATTTCATGTGGATTTAGCTATAATTTTGACAATAGAAAAAGGGCAATCACAGTTGCCCTTTCCCTATCTCATATTCATGTGAGTTCCGCTTAATGAGCTTTTTATCTGCTGTATATCAACAGCCTTAGCTGTTGGAGCTGGGGTATAATATCCTTTCTGCTGTGCTATTTGGAATAACTGGTATTGGAACTGCTCTGCCTCATTCCTTAACTGCTGCAATGTATTTCTCAGCTGCTGATTGGCACATTCCATAATTGCTGTCTGATAGCAGCTTAAGCTTAATTTAGTCATGTTTATTACATCATTTACCATATCTCTTTCCTGCATCATATCCATCCCTCCTATCTTAATGAATTTATCAGGTTAGTTGCAGTAGTCTGTGCATCCTGAGCTGATTGCTGCAGTAATTGTTTTAGCTGTGGGTCCTGACACTGGTTGGCATATGTGCTGTACTTTTTGGCCATATTCTGATGAAGGCTTACAATTTCTCTTAAATGGTTTAGCTCCATCTGATTTATATTCCCAAAGTTGACGCTGTTTTTAAGTGCCATATGATTACTCCTTTCCTTATATTTTTTGACCTATCCATAACTATTTTGTCTCCAATATAACCAATTATTCATGGAAAAAACATCATAAATATTATGGAGAAATGAGGACATAATAATTTTGAATGGAGGTGAAAACATGAAAAACAAGGTTGTAGTTGAAAACACATTAACACCCTTTATTGAGCATTTGAAAAGCGCAGGATATGATGTTCACACTTTAAATAGAAATGTAAACCTTAGAAATATAACATCAGACGAGTATAAAGCCATTGTCGTATCAGGTATGGATGTTTTAAGCGAAAGGGAAACAGACCACAACAATCCTCCAGTCCCAATTATTGAGGCAAGGGGCCTAACTCCACATGAAGTTCAAAGTATTATAGAAAATAAAATAAATAGTTGACAAAATATATCATTAGTATTAGAATCTTGTCTATAATGAAAATTTCATAACATGCTCTTATCAAGAGAGGTGGAGGGACTGGCCCAATGAAACCCAGCAACCTGTGTATACAAGGTGCTAATTCCAGCGACATGTATATGTCGAAAGATAAGAAAGAGAACAGCCTCTTTCTTATAAGAGGTTTTTTATTTAACCTCTATTTCGATAGAGGTTTTTTCTTTAATTAGAAGGGGGAATTAATCTTGATTAGAATTGAAAACCTGTCGAAATCATTTTTCGATGAAAACAACACTGTAAAGGCTCTAAAAAACATAAACCTCCAGATTAACAAAGGCGAAATATTTGGAATAATCGGGTTAAGCGGTGCCGGCAAATCAACCCTGATAAGATGCCTTAACAGGCTTGAAGAGCCTACTGAAGGCAGCATATACATTCAGGGAGAAGATATAACCAAATTCGATAAGAACAGGCTGAGGGATTTAAGAAAGGACATAGGAATGATATTTCAGCATTTCAACCTTTTCTCGCAGAAGACCGTATATAAGAATATAGCCTTCCCATTGGAGCTGGAAGGCTTACCAAGAGACCAAATCGAAAAGAGAGTTGATACCCTGCTGGAATATGTAGAGCTTAAGGACAAGAAGTATTCCTATCCCTCACAGCTAAGCGGAGGTCAAAAGCAGAGGATTGCAATTGCAAGGGCTTTGGCCAACAACCCAAAGATACTGCTAAGCGATGAAGGTACTTCTGCACTGGACCCAAAGACTACAAAATCCATTTTGGAGCTTTTGAGAAGCACAAGGGATAGGTTTGGAATTACCATTGTACTTATAACCCACCAGATGGAAGTGATAAAGGATATATGCGACAGGGTAGCCATTATGGAAGATGGGGAGATAATTGAGGTAAATACGGTGGAGGAGCTGTTTAAACACCCAAAGACCAAAACTGCATATGAATTCATAAGCAGAGTTAAATCCGATATTACAGAGGAAATAATTGAACCCAATAGCTTTAAGGGAACTGTAATAAGGCTTGGATATTCCGGTGAAAATGCAAAAATGCCTGTTGTGTCCAGGATGATAAAGGAATTTGATATTGAAGCAAACATACTGTCAGGCGATATCAATAGATTGTTAAAGACCAGTGTAGGACATCTTATCCTTGAATTACAGGGAAAAGATGAGGAAATTCAAAAGGCAATAAAATTTTTGATAGACAACAATGTAAAGGTGGAGGTGATGTAGATGGCTGAATTGATTATTCCTGCACTATTGGAAACCATATACATGGTGTTTTTCTCAACGGTTTTTTCCCTGGTGTTGGGATTCCCTCTGGGAGTACTTCTGGTTATAACAGAAAAGAATGGAATATGGGAAAAGAAACAGCTGAACAGGATCCTTAACGGAATCATCAATGTACTGCGCTCATTTCCATTTATTATACTTATGATTCTGTTGTTCCCATTATCCAGGTTAATCGTTGGAAAAACCATTGGCACAACTGCTGCCATAGTACCTCTTGCCATTGCAGCTGCACCCTTTGTGGCCAGAGTAATAGAAAGCTCTTTGAAGGAAATAGACAAGGGAGTAATTGAATCCAGCCTAGCTATGGGTTGCACTGTATCACAGATTATATTTAAGGTACTTATTCCTGAATCCCTGCCTTCACTTATTCTAGGCATAACCACAACCATCATAAACCTAATTGGATATTCAGCCATGGCTGGAGCCATTGGAGGTGGTGGCCTGGGTGATGTGGCAATAAGATATGGATTGTACAGGTTTCAGACTGATGTCATGGTCATAGCAGTGGCAGTAATAATTGTATTGGTCCAGGGCATTCAGTTTATAGGAAATATACTATCAAACAATATTAACAGAAAATAGGGGGAGTTATAAATGAAAAAATTGACTTTAACTGTATTTATAGCCATTTTAGCTTTAACATTTGTTGGATGTGGCCAAAATGAATCTGATGACAATGTAATAAGAATAGGCGTATCTCCAGAGCCTCATGGAAGAATTGTTGAGCTTATTAAGGATGATCTGGAAAAAGAGAGAATAACCCTTGAAATACAGGAGTTCACAGATTATGTAACTCCAAACCTGGCTTTAAATGATGGAGAGCTGGACGCCAACTTCTTCCAGCATGAGCCATATTTGAATAACTTTAATGAAGAAAGAGGAACTAATTTAGTATCCATTGGAGGGGTTCACATAGAGCCTATGGGGCTTTATTCCTCAAAATACAAATCCATAGATGAGCTTGAAGATGGCGCAGAAATAGCCATTCCAAATGATGGAACCAACGGAGGAAGGGCACTACTGCTTCTTGCTGAAGCTGGGCTTATTACATTGGACGAGGATGCCGGAATACTTGCAACAGAAAATGATATAGTAGATAATCCAAAGAATCTGAAAATCAAGCCTTTAGAGGCTGCACAGCTTCCAAGAGTACTTAACGATGTAGAGGGTGCTATTATTAATGGAAACTATGCTCTTGAAGCAGGGCTGGTACCTACAAAGGATGCTATTTTACTTGAAGGAAAGGAATCACCTTATGCCAATATAGTTGCAGTAAGAGCTGGAGAGGAAAATGAGGAGAAATTCAAGAAGCTGATGGAAGCACTACATAGCGATGAAGTAAGGGAGTTTATAGAGGAAACCTACGAAGGCGGAGTAGTGCCTGCGTTTTAAGGCATTCTTTGGGCTGCATTTAAGCGAAGCAATTATGCAGCCCATTTTTTTCTGTGTTGGGGTATTTCACAAATCCTGGAGGTAAGGCATGTTCTTCGTCAATATGTCTTATTTTAACTATCAACCAGCTATATATCCCTTTCTCACAGCATCTTCAATCAAATTTGTTACAAACTCCCAAAGCTTATCCGATACCTTTTCTATTGGTGCTATTCTATTATATACCTGCTCCTTTGTAACATTGTGCTTCACCCATGTTCCTCCGCCGGAATAGTAGTTGCTGAATAGAGGCTGCAGCCTATCCATAGCTGCTGCAAATACTGCCTCATTGGTCCTCATCTCTTCAAATTCATCCCAAAGGCTTCTAAGTTCCCTGCCCTTATCCTCATCAAGCATTCCGTAGAGTTTTTCTGCTGCTTCCAATTCCCTTTCCTTTTTGCTTTTGTTTCCTTCCACATCATAGCAGAAGGTATCGCCAGCATATATCTCTATTAGGTCATGAACAAGGAGCATCTTAATTACCTTGCAAACATCTATGGGAGCATTGGAATATTCATGTAAAACCATTGCCATTACTGCAATATGCCAGGAATGTTCTGCATCATCTTCCCTTTTTGAACCATCAATAAGGGTAGTCTGCCTCATTATGGATTTCATCTTATCAAGTTCAATTATAAAGTCCATGTCTTTCTTAAGCCTTTCGCTAACCACTGAATCATCTCCTTAATAATCATTACCATTTTAATATAACATATTTTATACAAATGGGTAAATACTATTAGTATAAAGCCAATATTGATTTCAATTCCCTGTTAGGAGGATTTCAAGTGCCTAAAAATAAAAAAAATGTAGATAACAAATTCAAGGAGAAGAAAATGTCTGTTCCCATTGAAGAAAACAGATACGCTGCCTACTACGATACTGAGAAGCTGCAGCCTGAAACAAATGTGATCATTCCAACACTGGAAGGAGTAGTTAGAGCAAAGGAATGGGTTGAAGAAAACCAAAAATAAGAATTAAGCCCTGAAAATTTCAGGGCTTTTTAATTGGAATATTAGCTTATGTTACTTTAACTCTGACAGCTTCCTGTATAGCTCATATCTCTCCCTTGCATCCTGTTCAGACTTCCTGTAGAGCTCCTCTGCCAGTTCAGGGAATGTTATTTCATTCTGAGCATACCTTACCTCGCCCATTATAAACTCCCTGTAGGACTCAGTTGGTTCCTTTGAATCCAGCACAAATGGATTCAATCCCTGCTCCCTGCGCCTTGGATCATATCTAAAAAGCTGCCAGTATCCGGACTCTACTGCTCTTTTCTCCTCAGCAACGGACTTGCCCATGCCAAGCTTTATTCCGTGGTTTACACATGGAGCATAGGCAATGATAAGGGATGGCCCCTTATAGGATTCAGCTTCCAGAAGTGCCTTTAGAGTTTGATTCATGTTGGCTCCCATGGATATCTGGGCTACATATACATCCCTGTAGGTCATGGCCATTAACCCCAGGTCCTTCTTTCTGGTCTTTTTCCCTGAATATGCAAATTTGGCTGCAGAGCCGGAAGGAGTGGATTTGGAAGACTGCCCTCCTGTATTGGAATATACCTCAGTATCAAATACCAGTATGTTAACATCCTCTCCTGTTGAAATAACCTGATCCAGTCCAGCAAAGCCTATATCATAAGCCCAGCCATCCCCTCCAACTATCCATATGCTCTTCTTTACCAGGAAGTCCTTTCTCTTCAATATCTCCTGAATTATATGGTTATCCCTGTATCTGTCATTATCTATGGCTTCTAAAATACTTGCTGATATCTCCTTGCTCTTTTCACCTTCATCTATATTCTCTATCCATTCCTTAAACAGAGGAGTCAATTTATCGCATATATTCTGTTTTATTCCTTCTTCCATAAGGCTCTTTATCTTATCTCTAATCTGCTTGACTGCCAGGTGCATCCCCAGTCCGTATTCTGCATTGTCCTCAAACAGCGAGTTGCCCCAGCTGGGCCCTTTCCCAGCGCGGTTTTTCGTATATGGTATGCTTGGAGCACTTGCTCCCCAGATTGATGAACAGCCTGTGGCATTGGCAATCATCATCCTGTCGCCAAACAGCTGAGTTGCCAGAATCAGGTATGCAGACTCGCCACATCCGGCACAGGCTCCATGGAATTCAAGAAGTGGCTGTGCAAACTGGCTTCCCTTGACAGTAGTCTTTGGCATCAGGTGGTCCTTGTAGGTTACGTTATTTGCAGCATACTCCCAGTTATCCTTTTGCCTTTCTATTTCCTTCTCTGCATCCACCATAACCAGTGCCTTCTTTGGTGCAGGGCATACATCGGCACAGTTTCCGCATCCTGTACAGTCCAATGGGCTTACCTGAATTCTGAACTCCAGACCTTCCAGGCCCTTTCCTACTGCCTTCTTGGTTTCGAATGTTTCTGGGGCGTTCTTGAGCTCCTCTTCATTTAACAGGAATGGCCTTATTACAGCATGAGGGCATACATAGGAACACTGATTGCACTGTATGCAGTTATCAGTCTGCCACTGGGGAATCATAAGGGCTATTCCCCTCTTCTCATAGGCAGAAGTGCCCAGAGGGAATGTTCCATCCTCCATGCCTGCAAAGGCTGATGTTGGAAGGTCGTCTCCATCGTGCCTTGCCATTGGCCTTTGGATTCTCTTTATGAATTCAGGCTCATCCTTAATATCCCCTTCTTCCGTTTCACTTACATTCGCCCAGTGGTCAGGCACATTTACCTTTACCAGCCCTTCTATTCCCCTGTCAATGGCCTTGTGGTTTAACTCCACTATCTTATCGCCTTTTCTGCCATAGGTTTTCACAACAAACTCCTTCAGATATTTTACAGCTTCCTCCACAGGCAGTACATTTGCCAGCCTGAAGAAGGCTGCCTGCATTATCATGTTTATCCTTCTTCCCAGACCTATTTCCTGTGCAATTCCTTCTGCATCTATTATATAGAAGTTGATATTGTGCTCCTTGATATATTTCTTAACCTGATTTGGCAGATATCCATCCAGCTCATCTGCCTTCCATGGGCAGTTTAACACAAAGGTGCCTCCATCCTTAAGCCCCTTTAATATATCATAGTGATAAATATATGACTTATTGTTGCAGGATATGAAATCCGCATCATATATCAGATATTCAGATTTAATTGGCTTTTTCCCAAACCTTAGATGGGATATGGTGGTTCCGCCTGACTTCTTGCTGTCGTATTCAAAGTATCCCTGGGCATACAGGTCTGTATTGTCGCCTATTATCTTTATTGCCATCTTATTGGCTCCTACTGTGCCGTCTGAGCCTAATCCCCAGAACTTGCACCTTATGTTTCCCTTTGGAGATGTATCTATCTGCTCCCTGATTTCAAGGGATGTATTGCTTACATCATCTACTATGCCTATTGTAAACCTGTCCTTTGGATTTGGGCTTTTAAGGTTTTCATATACAGCTATAATCTGGGCTGGAGTAGTATCCTTCTGCCCTAACCCGTATCTTCCTCCCACTATTATAGGGTTTATATCTGAATTATAAAATAAGGCCTTTACATCCAGATACAAGGGTTCTCCCAAGGAGCCTGGCTCCTTTGTCATATCCAGCACTGCAATTTTTTCTACAGTCCTTGGCAGCACATGAAAGAAATGCTTTGCTGAAAATGGCCTGTAAAGATGTACCTTTATTATACCTACCTTCTCTCCTTTACTATTAAGGTAGTCTATTACCTCTTCAGCAGTTTCGCATACTGAGCCCATGGCTACAATTATCCTGTCAGCTTCCGGATGGCCATAATAGTTAAAGAGCTTGTAGTCCCTTCCAGTGATTCTGTTTATTTCATTCATGTAGTGCTCTACAATGCTGGGTATCCTTTCAAAGAATGGGTTTGCTGATTCTCTCTGCTGGAAATATATATCAGGGTTCTGGGCTGTGCCCCTTAGTACTGGCCTTTCGGGATTTAAGGACCTGTTTCTGAAATCCTCCACTGCCTTGAAATCAAGTAGGCCCTTTAAATCCTCGTAATCCATTACCTCTACCTTCTGTATTTCATGGCTGGTTCTGAATCCATCAAAGAAATGCAGAAAAGGTACCCTTCCCTTTATGGCTGAAAGATGAGCCACTCCTGCCAGGTCCATTACTTCCTGCACGCTGTTTGAACAGAGCAATGCAAAACCCGTCTGCCTCGTTGCCATTACATCCTGATGGTCTCCAAATATGCTCAATGCATGGGTAGCTATGGCCCTTGCAGCAACGTGGAATACCCCTGGCAAAAGTTCACCTGCTATTTTGTACATATTTGGTATCATGAGCAAAAGCCCCTGGGAAGCTGTATACGTGGTAGTCAATGCACCGCCCTGGAGAGAGCCGTGAACAGCACCTGCTGCTCCTGCCTCTGACTGCATCTCCACTACCTTTACTTCCTGATTAAATATATTCTTCCTCCCCTGACTTGACCAGGCATCAACCAGCTCCGCCATAGGGGAAGATGGTGTTATTGGGTATATAGCTGCTACTTCTGTAAAAGCATAGGAAACATATGCATCAGCTTCGTTTCCATCCATTGTTCTCATTATCCTTGCCATACTCTACCTCCACTTCATTATTCTCTAATCTATTATTTTACAAATCAGAAAAATAATGCATTGAAGGTATTTATTCTGGCAACAAAAAGGCATACTGAACAGGTCAAGGCTAATCTTTTTAATAGCAAACCTTAATCCCTCAGTATGCCTTTTTACAGATTCATTTCTATTCAGCTAATTTCATAAACGCTATATCGTCCATTCATTGTGAACTATTCCCACCAGATACCACTGGCCTTCATGCTGTTCAAATACCAGTATAAGGCTTCTCCAGTCCAAACCTTCGTATTGGTCCTCAAACCCTGTAAAGTGGAATTCAATGAAATGGCCTTCGGTATAGACGTCATGGATATTGTTTATAGTATTGCCTTTTCCTACTTCTGTGTTGTTACCTATAATATGAGGATTTGCAAAGTCCTTATCGTATACAAACCTGTTATAGTAGTCATTGAAATTCATCTTTATAGGGTCGCCAGAACCGTCAAAGTTACCCCATGTGTAGACTTCAGTGTCTTCTCCTAATTTTGCCACTTCTTCCTTGGTGAATACCTGGTCTGTCTTTACATCCACAAAGGCATATGGGCTAAACCTGAGCCCCTTTGTAGGATGAACATACTCGGACAATCCTTCCATGTCCTTTTCCTTTAAAAGCTCTATTACATCTATGGTTCTGGAAAGAAGATTGGATTTGTTTTTATTAAGCTCTTCAATTTTATTCTCCAGCTGTTCCTTTTCCTCCTGCAGTCTTGCAATCTCTTCATCCTTTTCCTTAAGCTTCTGGTCTTCCAGTGAGGTATTATCCTTTGCAGCGCAGGCTGTCAATGCTGTTGCTGCAATCAGTATTATGGCAATTACAAGAAATGCTTTTCTATTCATATTCTCCACCCTTTCATAATATGACTATAATTATAGTATTATCCTTATTTTATATTTTATATCAGTTTAAACTGTAATTAGTTAAGATTTGTTTACAATTCCTGCGCCTACAAAACATTGCCATGTTCATATCTCCATCACATCAAATACAATCTTCTCCCCGTCATTTATTACTATACAGGGCAAGCCCACCCTTCCTGCCTTTTTGATTTCATCAAATTCAGGCCTGTTATCCCTGTATTTCAGGAACTTCTTAAGGTTTAGCATGTTTTCAGTAATATCCAGATATATATAATCAATGTTATTCTGTGAAAGATACTCTTTCACCGGACCGCAATCGGGTCAATGCTTGCTGCCAAAAACTATAATTTTTTTCATATGCACCTCTCCCTTACATATGGATTTGAGTCTGAATCCACCTCAGGCAATTCCTATTTCGATTATATCATTTATTCACAATAAAAAGCAATTCCCGAGGGAGGATATGCCCTTCAGGAATTGCTTTTCAGTCTTTTTACCATTAAAGCTTACAGATTTCACTACCTCTTATTAGTTTCACATTTATACGAATAATGAAGCTCCTGGCCCTAGTGGTAAACCTAACAGATACCATATTACCAACAATATGCTCCAGAATATAATGAATGTAATAGAATATGGCAGCATTGTTGATATCATTGTGCCAAGTCCTGATTCTTCATCATATCTCTGTGCAAATACAACTATCATGGCAAAATAGCTCATCAATGGAGTTATTATATTAGTTGATGAGTCTCCTATTCTATATGCAACCTGAGTTAACTCTGGGCTTAACCCAAGCCTGAACATCATTGGAACAAATATTGGTGCCATAATAGCCCATTTTGCTGATGCTGAGGCCATAAACAGATTCAGGAATGCTGTAATCAGGATAAAAACAATTACTAAAGGCAATCCCTTAAACCCTATGCTTTCAAGGAATTCTGCCCCTTTAACGGATATTATGGTTCCAATATTTGTATAGCTGAAATAATTGATAAACTGCGCTGCAAAGAATGCCAGTACCAGATATGATCCCATGCTCTTCATTGCATCAGTCATGCTTGCTACAAGGTCATTGCTGTTTTTAATCTTTCCAACGGTTTTTCCATATACAAGCCCTGGGATTAAGAATAGCAATAATATTGCTGGTATAAGCCCATTGCTCAGAAATTCATTTATTGTCAATTGTCCATCTGCCCCAGGGGATTTTAATGGGGCATTTGGCAGGAACATTAAAAGTCCCATAACAACAAGATATACTAGAAGTGATATACCCGCATTTCTTAGTCCTCTATTTTCAACTTCTGTAATTTTCTCTTCAGTTGGCTTAAACTTGCCCTTATAAGGTCCAAGGTTCTTTTCTACTACTTTTTCTGTTATAAATGTACCTAATACTACTAACAGGAATGTAGATGCAATTAAGAAATACCAGTTGCCAGTTGTTAATACTTCATACTCAATACCTGAACCTCTTAAAGCTTCATTGGTAATCCCTGCAAGCAGGGCATCTGTGGTGCCAAATAGAAGATTGGCTGAGAATCCTCCTGATACTCCTGCAAAGGCTGCTGCCAGACCTGCAATTGGATGTCGTCCTGCACTGGCAAATAGCAACGCTCCCAGTGGAATTACCACTACATATCCTGCGTCAGAGGCAATATTTGACATTACACCCGTAAATACCACAATTGCAGTCAGTAATCTGGGGTTAACTCCTGTCAAAAGCTTTCTTAGGGATGTATTAATAAGTCCTGTCCATTCAGCTACACCAACTCCAAGCATAGCTACAAGAACAGTCCCCAGTGGTGCAAAATTAGTGAAGTTCTTTGTGGCACTGTTAAAGATGTATCTTAGTCCCTCAGCATTTAACAAAGATACAGCTTCTATTGTTACTTCCTGTCCTGCTTTTGCATCATAATAGGTAACAGGCTTCCCAAATTGTGCAACAACTGCTGAAACTAATATTAGAGCCAAGCTTAAAATGAAAAAGATCATTGCTGGGTGAGGTAGTGAGTTACCTAGTCTTTCCACTGTTTTTAAAAATCCTTTTACTTCTTGCTTGTTTTGCTGAGTAGATTGCTTTCCTGTCATATTATCCTCCTTTTCTACAAAATTCGACTCTTCATAATTATACAAAATCTAGCCATATTGGGCAAGCCCCCTTATTATTCCAGAGGAGCCGTCCAATTAGCGCATTTTCAGCATCCTGAAGGTTTTTTTATGGCTTTTTTCCTATTTTTGCTACACTTTTATAAAAATTAAAAAGATTTCTTCCAGTAAATACTGAAAGAAACCTTTTTGATTTTATTTACAAAATATTCATAATAATTAATATTTATACACAAAATACTTTCTACTTCTCCACATTGAATTTTACAGTTACCTTGAATAAATCCCCGTCAATATCCACCCTGAAATCTCCGCCGCAAACCCTGGTAAAGCTCTCTGCAATGGATAACCCTAATCCGCTGCCGTCTGTACTCCTTGCCTTATCGCCTCTTGCGAACCTCTGAAGTATTTCTTCCGTTGTGAAGTTCATCTCATAGCCTGATATGTTTTTTATGGAAGCTATTGCCTTTCCATTAGCCTCTTCCAGCTCTATATATACCCTTGTGCCTTTAAGGGAGTATTTCAATGCGTTATCTATCAGGTTCTGAAACACCCTGTAAAGCCTTTTGCCATCTGCCATTATATATACAGGTTCTGCCGGAAGCCTTGTCTTAATCTGAAGCCCTGAATCCTTAATGTCGTCTTCCATATCCCCCAATGTCTGCTCAATGAGCTTCTTTAAATCCAGCTTTTCCATATCAAGGTTTATATCTCCGCTGGTGCTTTTAGCCAGATCAAACAGATCTGATACAATGTTTTTTAGCCTGTAGGACTTTTCCCGCAGTATGTTTACATAGTCCCTGGCAGTTTCAGACAAGCCTTCCTCCTTAGACAGCAGGTCTATATAGCTTATTATGGATGTTAATGGCGTCTTTAAATCATGGGATACATTTGTAATAAGCTCCACCTTCATCCTTTCCGATTTCATCTGCTCCTTAAGGCTCACATCAAAGCCCTCGTTTATCTCATCATAGGTAATATTGTTGTATTTAACATACCAGTATATAACAGCTATTTCCACAACTGGCGGAATAAGCACAAGAGGAGGGACAAACAGGAATAAAAATGTAAGTACCACCAGTATGAAGCTTACAATTATAAATGCCAGCTGCCTGTAGAATAGCGCCTTGGTTAAAGGAAACATTTCATACCTTCTGCCATCAAAGAGGCTTTTCAGAAAGTCCTTTACCTTAAAGTAAACTGTATAAGTTATGCTTTGCTTTAAGAAGGTTTTTGCCTTTAACTTCCTTATCATTGAAAAAGACAACACTCCCAGTAGAATAACCGCAACTATAGTTAGTATTCCAGAGAAAATTAGTGAATAAATCTGACTTATATCTAATTTATGGGTTACGCTTGATCTATATCCAAATAAATCTTCAGATACTGAAAGCCATAAAGCAAATATAGATATAGCAGCAATTCCTTGTATTTCCGTATATGTTTTATCTATTCTCCACATATGGAGTTCATCATCTTCCTGACTTCTACCCGTTACTGCCATCAGATAGATTCCAAGTCCAAATGCCAGCACAAAACATGAAACTGCCATTACTGCAAAAGGCATCACATTCTTTCTGGAATTTTCCCAGAACTCCTGCTTTGCTGCCATATATTCATCATGGAATGTCAATATTAGTTTTAAATTATCTTCCCATTCAAAAAAATATACATAGTTTTCATCCGTATTTTTTTCCCGTGTCCAGGCTCCCGATGAATATATTACCTCATCAAATTCTTCAAGAAGTTCCTCATTCTCATCCGGTACATTGGTGAATACAGTCTCTCCATCACTTACATAATAGTAATAATCCAGGTCATCAGGAAGCTTTTCCACTTTATCCCTGTTTGTAAAAAGATACATTACCTTATTGCGTGCAGGCAACACATCGTTATAGTAAAAATAGTTGCTATCCTTGTATTTTTCAACAAACATTGATTCAAGTTCTCTGCCTGTATAGGATAAATACTGAATCAGAAGTATACCTGCTGTGATAAATATAACACTTAATATTGATACTATTATCTTTGTGCTTTTTCTTCTGCTAACATCTCTCAATTTTATATCCAATGCCCCACACCACCTTTAGATATTTAGGCTCCTTAGGATTAATTTCTATCTTTTCGCGGATACGCCTTATATGGACCATTACTGTGTTTTCCACAGAATAGGCTTCCTCCTGCCATACCTTTTCATATATCTTCTCTGCTGAGAATACAATTCCAGCATTGCTCATCAAAAGCTCCATTATCTTAAACTCCGTCGGAGTAAGCTTAACAGGCTCGCCATCCACCTTGAATTCCTTGGTTTCCGTATCCAGGCTTAACCCTCCTACTACAATCTGGGATGATTTCCTTGATTTTTCCATATCACCCAGGTACATATACCTTCTAAGCTGGCTTTTAACCCTGGCCACCAGCTCCTGAGGGTTAAAGGGTTTTGTTACATAGTCGTCTGCTCCCATGGACAATCCCAGTATCTTGTCGCTGTCCTCAGACTTTGCAGACAGTATTATTATCGGAATGTTTTTGCCCTCCCTTATTTTCAATGTAGTAGAAAGCCCATCCAGCTTTGGCATCATAACATCCAGTATTATCAGCTGTATGCTGTTTGTAACCAGGGCATCCAGCGCCTCCATCCCGTTATATGCCTTAATAACCTCGTAGCCTTCAAAGGTCAGCAGCTTTTCAATAGCATTGGCAATTTCCCTGTCATCGTCAACCACCAGTATCCTTGCATGGTCCATATAAAACACCCCTTTCATAGCCTATACCTTTATTCTAGTATGGGTTTCTTACAATAGGCTTAATGTAATTCTTACAGATTTCTTAAGAAATATTCTATCATAAAAAAAGTATGCCCACAAATGAAAAGGAGGCCTGTAAAGGCCCCCTGTATTTCACTACATATTCCTTATTTTATTTAAAATCATCCTCTGTTCCACTGTAGCAACCAGCCTTCTTGTGTAAGCTACCGTATCAGGGTTGACGCTTATGCTGTCAATTCCCTCCTGAACAAGGAATTCTGCAAATTCAGGATACTGGGATGGACCCTGGCCGCATATGGATATGGTCTTTCCGTATTTATGTGCTGCCTTGATTAAAATGGATATGGCCCTCTTTACTGCTTCGTTTCTTTCGTCAAAATATCCCATATTGTTGAGTATTCCGGAATCCCTGTCTGCTCCCATTACAAGCTGCGTCAGGTCGTTGCTTCCTATGCTGAATCCATCTACCAGCTGTGCAAATTCCTCTGCTTCAAATACTACTGATGGAACTTCTGCCATTATCCAGAGCTTAAATCCCTTATCCTGTACCAGCCCTTCCTCAGCCATTATCTCCTTGACCTTCCTAAGCTCCCAGGTAGTTCTTACAAATGGCAGCATAGCCCATACATTTTCAAGCCCGTATTCTTCCCTGACCTTCCTCATGGCTCTGCATTCAAGCCTGAATCCTTCCTCATATGCTGGGGAAATATATCTGGATACTCCCCTCCATCCTATCATTGGGTTGGCTTCTATTGGCTCTACTTCGTCTCCGCCCTTTAGGCCTCTGAATTCATTTGTTCTGAAGTCTGACATTCTAACTACAACTGGTCTTGGATATATCTCCTGAGCTACCATGGTTATGCCTTCAGCAAGTTTATCCACCATCATCTTTCCCTGACCTGTCTTGACCAGGTACATTGGATGGGCCCCTATCATGTTTGTAAATATGAATTCCGTTCTCATAAGTCCTATTCCATCAAATGGAAGGTTCTTGTACCTTCCAATTATAGAAGGTTCCCCCAGGTTCATGTATATTTTGGTAGCTGTTATTGGGGCCAGTTGATGGATTATATCATCATTAATAATCCCCTGTGCTGATACTGAAACACTACTAGCTGAAGCTTTACCCTGTTCCTGTTCCTCCTGTAAAACTATTCCCTCATATACTACTCCTCTTTTGGCATCAACGGTGATTTCCATGCCTTCCTTCAACACTTTAGTTGCTTCCTTTGCTCCTACAATACAAGGAATTCCCAGCTCCCTTGATACTATTGCAGCATGGCATGTTCTACCGCCTTCATCTGTTACTACAGCCTTTGCCCTTCTCATGGCTGGTACCATATCAGGGTTTGTCATGACGGTTACAAGTATGTCCCCTTCCTGTACCCTTGCTATTTCAGATATATCGTTTATAAGCTTAACCTTGCCTGCTCCAATGCCTGGTGAAGCAGCAAGTCCCCTTACCAATACCTTCAATTCCTTCTGTTCCACATTCCTTTCCACTTTGACTTCTTCCCCCTCTATTGTAGTTATTGGCCTTGCCTGCAGTATATACAGCTTCTTGGTGTCCCTGTCAAATCCCCATTCTATATCCTGATGGCTTCCGTACAGGCTTTCAATCTTCATTCCATAATCAAAAAGGGTCATTATTTCCTCATCTGTCAGGCACTGTCTGTTTATATATTCATATCCAAGGTAATCCTTTACATCTATCTCGGTGGTTCCTACTCCAATGTCCTTTTTCACAACCATGACAGTCTTTTCAGCAATATGCCTTTCCACTATTTCCTTTGTTGTTTTATCCAGTATATATTCATCTGGAGTTACAGCTCCTGATACCACCGCTTCTCCCAGTCCCCAGCTGGCATTTATCATCATCTGGTTGGGGTCGTTGGTAACAGGGTTTGCAGTAAACATTACTCCAGACTTTTCGCTGTTTACCATCTTCTGCACTACTACGCTTAATGCAACTTCAAAATGGTTGAAGTTCTGATTTTGTCTGTAATATATTGCCCTGGCCGTCCATAAGGATGCCCAGCACTTCCTGATGTGATTTAACAGCTCCTCATATCCACTTATATGTAGATATGTATCCTGCTGCCCTGCAAAGGAAGCCTCAGGCAAATCCTCTGCTGTAGCTGAACTCCTTACAGCCACTTCTCCATCCTGAATCCCTATAATGGCATTGAACTCTCCATATGCTCTTTTTATCTCATCTGCCAAATCCTCAGGCACAGGCTGGGATACAATAAGTCCCTTTATTCTTTCGCTGGCCTTCTGGAGGGCATTGGAATCCTCTACATCCATTCCGCGGATATTCTCCTCTATTAAAGTGCTCAAATTGGACTTCTCGATGAAGTATCTGTAAGCACCTGCAGTTACGCAGAATCCAGGTGGCACTTCAAGCCCTTTTTGAGTCAGCTCTCCCAAATTGGCACCCTTTCCTCCTACTTCTGGTATGTCATCTTTGTCTATTTCCTGAAACCATCTGATATATTTGTAGCTCGTCATAATATTCCTCCTATTTAATAATATTTATGTATATATTATAGCATATTTCTTTAAATGTGCTATACTATTTCATTGTTTTTTTCATTTTTATTATGTATTTTTTTATATAATACAATGCTTGTCCAATTTTGCTATAATTATAATCCCGTATTAAATACGGGATTAATAGCAATTAGTAAAGAATATTACCAGTAACAGGAAGAAGAACAATAACGAGTCATCACCTTTATCAAACCATGATTTTTCATTAAACAGTAGTACTAACAGTAGGAAGAAGAACAATAAGCTATCATCTTCTGTGCCAAATATACCGCCTATCCCTCTTTTTCTTTCATTGCCCTTGATTTCTTCTACCATATTTATACCTCCCTATTTTTTTTCTCACTGTATATTATGTTGATAAAACAGTTAAGGTTACTGAATTTTTGTATATTCACGAGAATTTTAGTTAGACTAATTATAAAAGAAAGGAGTTGAATAAATGGATACATTGGCATTGATTATTGTGATAGTAGGAGCTTTAAACTGGGGATTGATTGGACTGTTTCAGTTCGACCTGGTTGCAGCCATATTTGGCGGTCAGAGCTCAGCTATTAGCAGAATAGTATATGGATTGGTAGGTTTGGCAGGATTATACTCGTTTAAATTCCTGTTCAGGGACAGAGAAAAAACACAGTAGGCAACTACTGTGTTTAATACCAATCAAATAGAAGAAGAATGAGGAATATGAGCAGTATCTCCTCTTCAAGCTTCTTCTTGCCGTGGCCTCCGTTAAATAGCAGTAGTATTAAAAGCAGTAGCAGTATTATGCTGTCATCCCGGTACCCGTATCTGGATAGAGTATTCATAATGTACCCCCTTAAAACAGATTTCTTTAGTATATACTATTCACGCCATATTTTTTCGTTACTAAATATATAAGTGCACCTCTATACAAGGTGCACTTATATATTTATCTATCCAGTTCTTCCCTTAATTCCATTATGGATTTGGTGGATATGTTTTCCCTGCTGATGTCCAGCAAATCTATTGCCTTATCCAGATCCTCCTCTTTTTTCACTTCTATTTCCATATACTCATAGGGGTATGTATCCTTGTCCCAGCGGTCCAGGTCAAATCTTATGTCATCGTATATATATGTTTTCCTGTTCTTGTATCCTTCCTTTACAGCTTCATACTGCAAATACTTCAGTATTTCAAGCATGGCTTCCTTGTTGTCAATCCTCGTGGTTATTTCAATGTTCTGCCTGGATTTTCCCTTGCTTATATTCTTCTTCAATGTAAGTTCTATTTCCTTTTTACCTGTAATGAGGTTTCTCGTTTCCCTTATTCTCAAATAGCTGTTAAGTCTTTTTTCTATAAACTTGTCCTCTCTGTCAATGATGGTGTTTATCTGGTATTCTTCGGAAACCAGTCTGGCTCCAATTCTCTTTAATTTCTCCTCCATTTCATCCAAATTCACGTTTAGAACCTTAACTTCTATCTCCATTATATTTACAGCCTCCTATCTGCTGATTCCATATGCTTCTTCATCTACTATCACTGTAACATCAGGGTGCAATAGCAAAAAGCTTGCTGGAAGCCTGGTTGTAACTTTCTTTCCTTCTACCAGCCTTTTTATGGCTTCCCGCTTGTTTTTCCCGCTGGCCAGAAGTATTATCTTCCTGGCTTTCATTATGCTGCCTATTCCCATGGTTATGGCCTTTGTGGGAACATCATCAATGGATTTGAAGAACCTTGAATTGTCCTTTATGGTTCTCTCATCCAGATTGACTACGCAAGTTCCCACATACAGCTCCTCACCAGGCTCATTAAACCCTATATGGCCGTTGGCGCCTATTCCCAGTATCTGAAGGTCTATTCCTCCCTTTTTTTCTATCAACTCATCATATAACCTGCAGCTTTCCTCCATGTTTTCGCTGTTTCCGTCAGGTATGTGAACATTGTTTTTGTTTATGTTTATATGGTCAAAAAAATTGGCATTCATATAGTAGTGGTAGCTGTTGGGGTCATCATAGCCTATGCCTACATATTCATCCAGATTAAATGTAACAACTCTGGAAAAGTCCAGCCCTTCCTCCCTGTGCATCCTTATTAATTCATTGTACATGCCTATAGGAGTGCTGCCTGTAGCCAATCCCAGCACAGTATCCTTTTTCTTCTCAATTTCCTTTCTTACCATTTCTGCTGCAGCTTTGCTCAAAGATTCATAATCCCTGGTTACAATCAATTTCATACTATTCCCTCCTGGCTATAGTATTCGCTCTGTAAACTTAAATGAAAATTGAGGACTTCAATCCTCTGTGGTACAATGTTTTTGCCAGAAAACAAATACCTCCCAGAAAGGATGAAGTCCTCATGCAAAAAATTGTACCAATTAAGTGCCCA
>DUMS01000075.1 GCA_012839745.1 Tissierellia bacterium | reverse complement strand
GTATAATAACTTGCACCAATTAAACCTTTGGTGTAATATAATAACTATCATATAATGTGGAGGTTTACAATGATATTCCCAATATTAGTAATACTAAAGGTACTACTGTTCATGAATATAACTGATATCCAGTACAATGGTACACTTACATTCATGACCAGTACGCTGATTACCATGCTGATATTTAGCATAATCTATTTTAGCAGATATAAGAATAAAAATGTAATAGGTTTATCAGCATATGTGCTGATATCCTTTATAATGTTTGTGGATGCAATGTATTATTCCTATTTCAACACTCTGCCATCTGTAAAGCTTTTTAGCTTGCTGGGGGAGGCAGGGGCTGTGGGAGAGAGCATAGCAGATTTATTTACTCTGAAAAATGCCCTTTTTTTATTGGATATTCCCATTCTAGTACTTTATATAATAAAGGCTATGAAAAAAGAGCCTAAAGCTTACAATAAATATATTAGATGGGGAATACCGGCAGCCTTAGGCCTATTTAATGTTATACTGATGTCCTATTTAGCTTCCAGTGATCTTATGGCTACAGTAAGCAGTCAGGAGCTGTATACCTACCATGTAAAGGACATAAGGAATGCCTTGACTGAAGAGGAAGCTGTATTGGGGAGAAGCTTTTTTACGGAAGAGGACATAGTAAGCCTCAAGGAAAGGTCGAAGCTTATGAAGGGACAATACACAGGACTTGGGCAAGGTAAAAATCTTATAGTAATACAGGTGGAAGCCCTTCAGAATTTCCCCATTAACTGCTTTTATGATGGACAGGAAATTACTCCAAATTTAAATAGATTGATTAAGGATAAGGGAACTCTATATTTCAACAACTATTACCAGCAAATAGGGAGAGGAAACACATCTGATGCGGAGTTTGTAACCAACAATTCACTGTACCCTTCAAGCGAAGAATCTATATATAAAGCATATGCTGATAATACCTTCTACGGGCTGCCATGGATACTGAGGGACAATGGATATACCTCATGGGTGTTCCATGGATATAAGAAGGAATTCTGGAACAGGGAAAAGGCTTATGTAAATCAGGGGTTCCAGAGATTCCTATCGGAGGAGGATTATGAATTTACTGAAGAGGAAACCGTAGGGTTTGGAATAATAGATGAGGTGTTCTATAAGCAAACTCTTGAATACATTAAGGAGCTGGACAGCGTTGACGAAAACCCGTTCCATGCCTTCATAATATCCCTCACAAGCCATACCCCTTTCAACATGCCAGAGAAATTTCAATATCTGGACATAAGGGAGGAGCATAAAGGCACAATACTTGGCAATTACCTTCAGGCTATTCACTACGCAGATATGGCGTTAGGCAAGTTTATAGAGAGCCTGAAGGAAGAAGGATATTATGATAACTCTGTAATTGCAATATATGGGGACCACTTTGCAATAACAGGATTAAACGAATCCGGAATAAGCCTTATGACTGATTTCCTGGGTAAACCCTATGACCTGGATGAGATGATGAAGGTTCCCCTTATTATCCATGTACCTGGGCTAGAGGAAAACAGGACAATTACCAAGTTAGGAAGCCAGCTGGACTTTCTTCCTACCATACTGAACATAATGGGATATGAAAATGAAAAAGGGATTATGTTTGGAAGGGATTTAATAAACTATGAAGGCGAAACATTTGTAGCTCCAATTACCTATGTGTTAAAAGGCTCCTTTATAGATGATGAAATCATATTCTATATGTCCAGGGATGGAATATTTAAAAACAGCACTGCAAAGGAAAAGTACAGCAAGAAGAAAATAGAAGACCTTGAGGCTTTAAGGGATACCTATGAGCTGGTCATAGAGGAAATAAACAAATCCAACTATATATTAAAGGCGGATTTAATAAGGCATCTTCTAGATAATGATGGAGAAATAGATTTTGATAATATTGGCTCTGGAAATGTAATAGATGAAGAAAGTATATTGAAATGCTATAAGAACCCAATGGAGCAATTGTCAGAAGGCCTTTTGTCAGGCAGCAAAATAATGTCTGTAATGGTAAAATGGTCTAATGACAAAGTAGTATTAAGCGATGGCACTGATATGGAAAGCCTGGTCCAATGGATGAATGAACATGAAGGAATATATGTAATTCTAAGGTCTGAGGAAGATGAATCCATATTCATGGCTATAAGAGATGCCTATCCAGAGCTTATGAATAGATTTATAGCTGAAATGACAGATTTTGAGCAGCATATTGTTCTATCCAACAAGGCTTATAAACATATAATAATTAATTTAGCAGGTAAAAGTTATGAAGAAGAGGAAGTAATAGAGTTTTTGAACAGAACTCCGTTAGATGGGGTTATAGTTGGCGATGAATCCGTAAATATAAAGTTTGTGAATAAAATACAAGGCATGAATATACCTGTGTACGCTGAAAATGAAGACAGTATAAATCTGATAGGTGCCGGAGGGAAATAAATTGCTTATAATGCTGTTTATACTTTTAAATGTAAAAATAATTCTCTTTATGTATAACACAGAAGTTGTAAATAATAACATATGGGTATTCTTAATGAGTTTCTTTGTAATACTCTTTGCATTGGCATGTATATATTCTTTGAATATTAAGAAAAAGCACTGGTTGGCTTTTTCTTTTTATTCAGCTGTATCCTTATTGATGTTTGTTGATGTGGTCTACTATGGATATTTCAACACACTGCCTTCAGTAAGTTTGTTAAGCCAGGTAGGACAGGTTGCTGCTGTAGGAGATAGCATAAAGGAATTAATAAGCATTAAAAGGCTTATTTTAGTACTGGATTTGCCATTGGTTTTTATATATATTATCAGGTATGGAAAATACAGAAAAAAACATGAAAAACATAGCATGAATCTAAGAGTTGTGTTGCCTGTAATTATGTTAGCTGTTATAGCTGGTATGTTTATATATTTAAGAAACAGCGACTTGTTTATTTCCGTTTCCAATCAGGAATTTTTTATGTACCATGTTAAGGATATAAAGAACTATTTTATTGATAATGAATACATGGAAGGCTCCTATAGGCTATCCAAAGGCGAAATAGAAGAGCTAAGGGAAAGGACGAAATTAACCCAGGGGAAGTATACTGCCGTAGGCAAAGGGAAAAACCTCATAGTAATACAGGTGGAGGCTTTACAGAATTTTCCTATTAATCTTTTCTATGATGGACAGGAGGTAACTCCAAACCTAAACAGATTGATTAAGGAACAGGGAATCCTATATTTCAACAATTACTATCAGCTATTGGGAAGAGGGAATACATCTGACGCAGAATTTGTAACAAACAATTCCCTATATCCCTCCATGGATGAGCCTACCTATGTACAGTATGAAAGCAATACCTTCTATGGGCTGCCATGGATACTGAGGGACAATGGATATACCTCATGGGTGTTTCATGGATATAAGAAGGAATTCTGGAACAGGGAAAAGGCTTATGTAAATCAGGGGTTCCAGAGATTCCTATCGGAGGAGGATTATGAATTCACTGAAGAGGAAGTATCAGGATTTGGAATAATAGATGAGGTGTTCTATAAGCAAACTCTTGAATACATTAAGGAGCTGGACAGCGTTGACGAAAACCCATTCCATGCCTTCATAATATCCCTTACAAGCCATACTCCTTTCAAGATGCCAGAGAGATTTCAGTATCTGGACATAAGGGAGGAGTATAAAGGCACAATACTTGGCAATTATCTTCAGGCCATTCACTATGCGGATATGGCTTTAGGAAAGTTCATAGAAAACCTAAAGGAAGAAGGATATTATGACAACTCTGTAATTGCCATATACGGTGATCACTTTGCCATAAGCAGCCTGGACAAGGACCAGAAAAGGCTTATGACAGATTATCTTGGATATGAATATGACCTGGATGAGATGATGAAGGTTCCCCTTATTATTCATGTGCCTGGGCTTGAGGCAAATGAAACCATAGATAGAATTGGCAGCCAGCTGGATTTTCTTCCTACCATTCTAAACATAATGGGATATGAAAATGAAAAAGGGCTTATGTTCGGAAGGGATTTAATCAACTATAAAGGGGAAAACCTTGTGGCCCCTCAAACCTATGCTGTCAAAGGCTCTGTAATAACTGACGAAATACTCATAGAAATGTCCAGGGATGGAGTATTTGAAAACAGCAGGGCCTACAATATAAAGACAAGGGAGCTTCTGGATGTAAAAGAATACAGGCACCTGCATGAAAAGGCATTAAGTGAAATAAACAAATCGGATTATATATTGAGAACGGATTTCCTAAGAAGTTTCAAATAAGTTGGCACCATATGCATTTTTGGAAATTGGCATTTATGAGTAAAGAATATACTTTATTTGGCCGATATACATCAAAAGATCTGTGTATTTGAGGTGATTATAATGGCAGCATGGAATAGAGGTAGAAAGGTTATTTACGTTTTTTTATTTGTGTTGCTGTTGAGCATATTGGGTGTGAATACGGTATATAGTAGTGCAGAGGCAGATGAAGAGCTTGAAGTTCCAATACCAACCAGGCCTATGATACTTGAAGGAATACCAGGATATGAATCCACGGTGTTGCTAATATGGTCTAAGTCTAGTGATGACTTATTAAACAAAGCCACCAGATATGAGATATACGGCAGAACCAATAAGGAAAATATGTATACATTTGTAGGGGATACGACTGAATGGGAATTCCTAGTAAAGGGCCTTAGCCCTAATACCGAGTACTTTTTCATGGTAAGAGCCTTAAATGAATATGGAGCAGCAATTAATTATACTACAGTTAGAGTAAAGACTTTAGCCAAAAGTGGAGATAAAGGGGCAAAGGAAAAGGAAAGCAGGATGAAAAAGGAAATGGAGAAGATGGAACAGGAAGGCAAAGAAGAGTTTAATTGTGACAGGTTAGTTAAGGTACTGGGCCTTAAGAATATAAGGATGAACTTTGTAGACTTGAGTACTTCAAAATATGATGGGTACGATAAATTTACAATTTCAATACCAGTTGAATATGTAAAATCCAGCAGGGATTTTAAGATTAAGGATGGGATACTGACCTTAATGTTAAACCTAAAGGATTTATATACTGAAGAAGTCAGCAAAAACTACAAGAACAAGGATGCCTATGTAAATATACATATTGAAATGGAAAGGGAAAACAATATTCCAAGAGGGAAAATAGCAGCTTCAAAGTCTTATAGCATTTACTTCACCTACAGCTACGGGAAGGATGAAACGGGCATAAATAAGCTGGCAAGCCCAGCCAGGTTCAATCTGAAGTTGGATGAATCAGCCCATAAAAATGCAGATTTATACATGTTTAATCCACAAAGAGGCCAGTATGAGAAAACGGGTACAGACTGGGCTGATGTGGATACTTTAAGCAGGTTTATACTTTTATCTGACATTCGTTGAAAGAGGGGTAGCCTATGAAAAGGATATTACTGTATATTGCTGCTGTTATATTTATAATTGCTTTAGCTTCACCGTCTTTTGCTGAACCTGAAAAGGTGCTGAAGGGTTCCATTGAAAAATTTGACTACAAAAATAACATTTTAACTGTATTGGACTATTCCGGTAAAATACATTATGTTAACGTAACTGCATCAACTACAGTGGAAATTGAAGGGGAATACTTTAATATAGAGGATTTGTATTATGGGCAGGAAGTGGATATATTCCTTATAGGGAATAAAGCGGAAAGGATAATAGCATATGCTGAAACTGACCCGGAGAGATACGGGTATATAATACCCGGAAGCAGGTTTGTAACAGGAGAAGTGCTATTTTTGAAGGAGGATTCCATAGAAATAAAGAATGAGGGCAAAAAGGAAAAATATAGAATAACTTCCAGTACAAAAATAATAAAAGGTGGGGAACCTGTTAGCGTTATCAGGATAAAGGAAGGAGACAAGGTATTATTAACCTTTAATGACATATATTCATCGGAGGTTGACACAATCAGAGTACAGGACTCCGAAGAAGCCATAACAGGCTTAATGAGAGGGAAAATAAGGCTTGTAGATGAAAGGAAGGAAGAAATTCACATCTATTCTCCATATATATATAAGGAAGGAAATACCTGGATGCCTTATGGGGAGTATATGGTAAAGCTTAAAATTACCGACAACAACCTCTACAATGGGGGGAGAAGAATAAAGCTTTCGGACCTTGCCGAGTATAAAGACAGGGAAGTATATATTGCATATAGTTCAAAGTATGGAAGGCTAAATGTATCCAAGCTTCAGGTAAAAAGCGGCTCATTAAGGGTATATGAATCCTCCATTGATGATATTGAATACGGATCAGGCAGGATGATAGTTGACAAAAGCATAATCCATTTCAATGAAGGCACAATAGTGGTAAAGGACAACAAATTAGTTGATGTTTTAAACATGGAAGGAAATAAAAAGGTAAAAATCAATGCTGAATATAAAAATGGCATGTTATATGCCAGCATAGTAGCCATTGAGGGCTCATCCATACTTGATAAAAGGCTGGATGATACAAAAATAGCCATATATAGAGGGAAAATAAGCAATATACACGATTATGAAATTGAAATAGGAAAGCTTATTAATAAAACCAATTATATGAAGCTGACGGAAGATGGAATCTGGAGGGAAGAAAAGGATTCCGCAAGATTTTCGGTTACTGAAGATACGTTAATATACGATAGCCAGTTGAAGGAGGAAATACCTGTAAATTCTCTATTAAACACCAGGTATTTTGACCTTAACAGCATAAAGAATTCAGCTTTAAGAAATAGATTGCAGAATAAATTCTATAAGGATAAAACTGCCTACTTTATAGTAAGGGAATCATCATTCGGGAAAGAGCTTTTGGCTTTGAACATAACCCCGCATATTTCCAGCTATGTATCAGGTTTAGGCAACGGATATTTAACTATGGGAAAGATAGAGGATATAAATTATGATGAATACAAAATGGCCCTTGCAGATGTAAAGAATTACAATACCCTCAACAGGAGATGGGAATACACTCTAGATGAAACACTGGACATAAGCCAGGCAGTAATACTGTATAATGATGTGCCTATACCTTTAAGCAGGATATATACATTGAGAAAGGGATTGACGGCTTATGTGGTAAAATACAAACAGACTTCCAGGGATGTAGGGTATGTTATATTGATAGAGGATTAGGGGGGTATGTATGAGAAGGAGAATATTGACCATATTGCTTTTAATACTGATGTTGCCTTTTCCATCTATGGCTTCAGATATTCCTGGATATGAAGGAGGCATAATGAATGAAAACACTTACAAGGAGGTAATATTCATAACAGGGAATCCTATTGTCATGGAGGGGACACTGGATATAAAGGTTAAGATAAAGGACAACACAGTTACAGAAACCTATAGATACAAACTGCAAAATCAGCTGGAAGGAGCAAAGCTTGATAGAACTGTAAAAGTTGTATCTACTCTGTATATAAAGAATAATCAGGTGGTAACTGTAAGAAGCCTGGACAGCTTTAAGGAAACAATTGACGTAAAAGGTGTCCGCTATCAATCACAGGATGAGGATTACCAGTGGAATGAAAGTACCATAACCCATAAAAGGCCTGTACTGGAATACTTTTCCGGAGATATGATGTCTAGAAAGACATATACAGTAAACAGAGATGAAACAAATACAGTAACGGTGGAAACTGTGGGAAAATCCTATGGATATAACAGCCCCTGGTCTTCTACACAAACTCAATCCATAGAATACATAATTGAACATAAAAACAGCCTGAATCCAAGGGAAAACTGGACTGGATTTGCAACAGTTGAAACCTCCTACAATTGGACAAAGGGGTATTCCTATGAGAAGAACATTCCATTGCAGACCAGCTTCAGAGGTGGGCTGAGCATTGTTGAAAGATGTGAAAATGTATTAAAATATAACTATGATTTACCAAGATTAAATGGTAATATTGTATTATCGGGAAGAAATTTAGGGAAGAACTCCATATCCTTAAATACAGTTCCTGTACCCGTGAGGCTATCCATACCACAATCCAGGGATATAGCAGGTCACAAGTTTGAAAGAGAGCTGTTTTTATTGGCAAGTATGGATGCCTTTCCAACGGAGAGCATTTACATTGGTCCTGATTCACCTATAACCAGAGGAGATTTTGCCAGAGCAGTAGTAAAGTGCATGGACATTCCTGTAGAAATGGAAGAGGAAAAAACTCCAAGAAGCCGGAAGAAGGAAGAGCCTAAGCCAGATACTTTCAAAGACGTAGATAAAAACCACAAAAACTATTATTACATAGAAGCTGTGGCAAAAAAGCAGATTATGAACGGGAAAAGCAAAGAGAACTTTTATCCCGACGTGCCCATAACAAGAGCAGAAGCCTATGCTACGCTGATGAAGCTTATAGGGCTGGAAAATCTGGCACCAAGGAACAGAAACTACACTACCGGATACAGGGATGATTCAGATATACCTGATTGGGCCAAGGACTATGTATATGTAGCAAAGATGTTAGGCATAGGAGAAGCGGGAGACTACTTTTATCCCAATAATTCCATAACAAAAGGTGAAACAGCAAAGCTAATTGCAGATTTAATCAATTATATGCAAGAGGATTTAAGAGAGGACTACAGAGAGAATTTACTAAATCACTAGGAGGATTATTTTATGACAGATAAAGAACATCACAGGAATTACAGCGAATTTAGATGGGCGCAAAAAAAGCTTGTTATAGCCCTGGTAGTGGCGTTGATGCTGACCTATGCAAATATTTATGCAGTGGCATTAGAAGATGGGATTGAAGTAAGAATTTTAATAGTCTACGACAGAAATTCCTCCAACTTTTTCGATGTATACCAGAATTACAAGCAATCCCTTGTAGTGGATTTAATAGCAGAACCAATATCATTGAATAATTTTCATTCAATGGATTTGTCAGAATGGGATGTAATATACCTGGATAAGTCCGTCATTGGAAATGAAATGTTTGAAAACTATAAAAAAGAGATAATGGATTTCGTTAAAGAAGGTGGATTTTTATTTCTTGAAGATGAGTTCTATAACCAGTTTCCGCTGGAGTTTTTGGGAGCAGCTAAATTTGAAGAGTTAGAGAGTTTTCCCAATGTTCTTACTTTTCCAAAGGTAAGGGAAAATTTAACTGGAATTCAGGATATAATAAGGCTTTTCCATGAAAATCTGACAGGATTCTACAACAAGAATACATTGGATTCCATGGATAATGGACATGGGTTTGTACCATCTACAGCAACACCTCTGGCACGTAGTGGAGAGCTGGCCCTTTACGGTATAAACCAGGTTGGAAAGGGATATGTATTCTTTTCAAACAAGATGCTGCCTAATGACCACTATATTACTGGATTTGACATGACTAAGAAGAATGCAAAGCAGGAATACTTCAGCTTCACATTTGCAACAGCCAACTATCTGTTTAGAAATGAGTTTGCTGCCTTTGTATCCAAGGAGCTTTATGGATTTGCAGCCAAGAAGGTACTAGGTCCCTATGGAAGGCCTGCCATGGCATGGCAGAACCATTTCGAGGTATCATCAGCAGCAGGAAACGGCACCATGAAAAAGTGGATTGATATATTAAAGGAATATGATGAAATTCCTTCCTTTTCACTGGGCAGAGCCCTTTATGAATGGGGTCTCTGGAAGGAAAGCATAATACTCCATGTAAATACAGGCACCAATGCTGAGCCTGAATTTGTTGGAGTTGAAGAAAACTCCCATTATTCAGCAGGCAGGCATTTGATAACCGAAAGCAATGAATATGTATCATTAAATGAATATCCGGAATACAAAAGCCTGGGAGCAAAAATAGAACTGCCTTACAGGGCATATCCGTCCATTGCAGATTTAAACAGGGATGGAATACCTGATATAATATCTGGAAGCCAGGACGGATATCTGTATTTATTCCTTGGAACCAGGGATTATACAACATACAAGGACAAAGTGACATTAAAGGATGAAAAAGGAAACCCCATTAATGTAGGCAAGTATTCCTCACCTGTAGTAGCTGACATAAACAAAAACAGCACCCTTGACATTATTGTAGGAAATGAAGAGGGAGAAATAGCCCTATACCTTAATCAGGGAAATATGACTTTCAGAAAGGTTGGAATACTGATTAAGGATTCCAATCTGAAAAACGCTGCACCTAGACTTGGAGATATAAATGGAGACAATACTCCGGACTTAATAGTGGGAAATGCCAAAGGGGAGATTTATGTTTTTGAAGGCAAATATGTAAACAACACGTTGACATTTAATAAGGAAGGAATAATACTCAAAAACGAAAACGGGCATATTCTCAACTTTGGAAGCTATGTGGCCCCTGAACTTGTGAATGTAAACGGCAACAAGAGAATAATTGTAGGCAATTCAACAGGATACTTGAAGGTATATGAGATACAGTATCCTAAGGCCATATTCAAGGGATATGTGGAAGGAACTACATTAAATATGTATGGAAACAAAAATCTCTGGGGTGGCTATTATTCAGTGCCAGTTCTGGCAGATTTGAACAGGGACGGGAACATGGATTTATTAATAGGCCAGGTGGAATTTGGCATGCCTGTTCCAATTGATTCGCCATTATTTAAGTATGAAAAAGAGCTGAGGGAATCAATTGAATATGCAAAGAAAAACTATATTGACATATATCCTCACCTTTACTTCGGTAAATTCAAAAACTCCAGCCAGGAGGAAAAAGAAATAGAGCTTCATAAAAAAGCCTTTGAATACTACAATATTCCATGGCGATCAGGAACAAACCAGCATACCTGGGATATTAGCAATCTGTCCAGCACTCAGACCTTCTACAGTCAGAAAAAAATGGGCATAAAGTGGAATTCCGGATTCAGGCCAAGTATAAAGGCTGGAGAGCCCAGCCTTTCAAGGGATTACATCTGGACTATCCCATTTAAGCTGGGAAATGGATGGGGAACTGAAGACTTCATACTGTATTCACCATCCCCATATGTGCCCACTTTTGAAAAGGCCTATAAAAGCTATACAGCACTGGATTTGCCCATAAGCCATTTCTACCATATAGAGTATGATGCCAACAAACAGGATGGGCTTGATAAGCTGTTATACAAGGCTCAATTCCTTGACGATATAAGGGATAAATATGATTATAATTTCATGACGGAACCTCAGATGTTTGATATATTTGAAAGGGTCATGAACAGTAAAATAACTATAATCAGAAATAAATCCGCAAGGGGATTTCACATAACAGTTTCTTCAACAGAAAGTATAGCAGGTATCAAGTTTGAAACTGGAGAAGAACTCAAAGGCAGAAATATTGCCGTAGACGGAGACATATATTTAAGAGATGGAAATGACATATATATTGGCCTTAACAGAAAGGTGGACATATATACATCCAATGAAAAGGATAGGCCACATATATTAAGGGTTAATGTTCCAGTAGAAATTGAAGATGAAGAAGTGTTTAAGCTGATCCACCTAAAGGATAAAGGACTTCAGCAGATTAAAATATATGCACCAAATGGAATGGAAATAGCAAATAAGGATTTTAAAGTGGAAAGCTGGGGAGATTATTTTGTTCTAACCCGCTATGGTGAGCCAACTACATTAAAAATAAAACTATATTGATTTTCTGGTATAACTGCAGGGGATGGCTTTTTGGTCATCCCGTTAATCAATTATAAGTTAGTTTCACATGCCAGTAAGGAGGTTAAATATGTTGAGCAGACAAGCTATAAAGAAATTAATTCCTCCATTAATTCTGTTAATGGTAATACTATCAGTGCCATATCCTGTATCAGCAGAGGAAAATTCAGATTCTACATATGATATATTCTATTTCATGGAGATAATGGACATTATCCAGGAAAACTACGTATATGGCATTAAAAAGGAAGACCTTATAAAAGGCGCCATAAAAGGCTTATTCTACAATTTAGATCCCCATAGCCAGTATTATACAAAGGAAGAGTTTCAGGAACTTGTGGAGCTTACTTCCGGAAATTTTGTAGGAATAGGCGTATACGTTACTGAGGAAAAGGGCTATGTAAAGATCACAGACATAATAGAAGGAGGGCCGGCTCATAGAATGGGCATGAAGCCTGGGGATGTAATATTGGAAGTTGATGGACAAGATGTAGATGGGCTTTCAATGGAGGAGGTTACAGCATTAATAAGGGGAGAAGCCGGAACCTATGTAAAGCTTAAGATCAGGAGAAATGATAATGTTATAGTCTACAACATAAGGAGAGAGCTTGTTGAGGTAAATCCAGTAGAATACAGCTTCATCAACAATAATATTGCTTACATACAGATAAGGGAATTCAATGAACATACTACTGAAAACCTGGAAAAGGCACTGAAGAACATAGATAAAAAGCGTATTAAAAACATTATTGTGGATTTGAGGAACAACCCGGGAGGCCTTCTTGTGGAAGCTACAGGAGCGTTGGAGTTCTTTGTACCTCAGGGGCCACTGGTTCACATAAGATATAAGGGTGGAGGGGAAGAAACCCTTTATTCCCATCTAAAGGAGCCTAAATACAATTTAGCTGTACTTGTAAATGAATACTCGGCCTCTGCTTCAGAAATATTTGCAGGAGCAGTTCAGGACACAGGTGTAGGAAAGATAATAGGCACTACAACCTATGGCAAAGGCACAGTTCAGTTAATGCTTTCCCTTCCCCTAGGTGATGGCATGAAGATTACTGTAGCTGAGTATCTGACACCTAATAGGAGGAATATAAATCAGACAGGAATCCAGCCTGATATTGTAGTGGAAAACAAAGGCATGGCAGAAGATATGCAGCTTAGAAAAGCAATAGAGTACTTTAATGAAATGGAGAATTACAAGGGCTAGAGGATACCCTGCTTTGAAGGGGTTTGGGGTGGCAGCATTGCCATTGAGCAGGAAGGGTTTTGTTTCAGTACTTTGTAATAGAATTGTAATATTATTTCCATGCTTTTTATAGTATAATAAATACCACAAGGGACAGTTGTCCTAAGGTTATATTACAAATAGATTACAATAGCATATAACTTATTGACCAAAAAATATGTTAATGCTATAATACTTTATAGATTGCAAATTACATATTTGCACCTATAAAGGAAAAATTTTAATAAAAAATTTAAAGGAGGTCTTTGAAAAATGAAGAGAAGGTTATCACTACTATTAGCAGTAGTAATGATCCTTGGAAGTTTCTCCTTCGTATTTGCCGCTGATACATCAGCAGAAGAAGCAGCAGGAAACTTCTTAATGGAGCAAGGAGTCATTGAAGGTATCAATGGCGAACTAAAGTTAAATGATAACTTTAGAAGACAAGATATGGTAGTAATGTTAAGCAGATTAATGGGAGAAGAAGATACAGCAATGGCTTTCCCAACTGACGGCTTAACATTTACTGACTTCAGTGACCCATACTACAGACCAATTATAGCTTGGGCAGTAGCTGCAGGACTCATTGAAGGACATACACCAGAAAGATTTGGATTCAATGAAAACGTAACTGCTCAACAATATGCAACAGTTCTTTTAAGAGCATTAGGTTATGGCGAAGAAGTATCTGGCGACGGATATGCTAACGCTTTAAACCTAGCTAAGGAATTAGGATTACTTGGAGACTATGAATTTGAAAATGATACAGTAGTTACAAGAGGACAAATGTATGCAATGACTTACAATGCTCTTGGAACAACTCTTAAGGATTCAGATGAAACTCTAGCTGACAAACTAGGAGTTGAAATGCCAGAACCAGAAGTACTAGAAGTAGTAGATGTATATGCTGACAATCTGAAAGAAGTAGTTGTTGAATTCAACAAGCCAGTTGATGCTAGCACAGTAACTGACAAGACTGTTTATGTTAAGAATGTAAAAGGCAGCGCAGCAGCTAGCGAAGACGGAATGTCAGTAGTTATAACAGTAAACGACAAGTTAACAAATCAAAAGAACTATACAGCAGTTGTTGATGGCGTAAAGGATACTGACGGATTACAAGTTGCCAAGACAGAAGTAGGATTCAAAGCATTTGATGCTACATTACCAGAAGCTGTTGAAATCGTAGTAACTGGACCAAGAAACTTTGACATCATATTCTCAGAACCAATTGATAAAGTTGGTACAGTAAAAGTAACTAAAGGAAACACTGTTCTTGGAAATAAAGTTGAAGGAAATGGAACTAGAAGAATTTCTGTAACTGTATACAGAAATCTTGAGGATGGAGCAGAGTATTCAGTATATGTAGAAGGATTTGAAGATTTTGCTGGATACAAGAATGTTGTTGATACATTAACTTTCGTATATGAAAAGGATGAAAATCCACCAGTAGCAACAGTAGCTAAGGCTGAACAAACTTATGTAGTAGTTGATTTCGATAAGCCAGTAAGCGGATTAAAGAAAGAACAATTCTATCATACTTTCAGCGCTTGGACTGCAGTGGGTATCTATGAAGATGCTGATATGAAGAACACTGTAGAATCCAACGAAAAAGTAACAAGAGTATACGTTCTATTCTATAAGGATAAAGACAATGGTAGAGCACTTCCAGAAGGAACAGTAAGATTCGGTATCTTAGGTTCCAAGATAGTTGACAACTGGGGCAATGCTCTAGGCAATGTAGAGTTCAGCTTAACTATATCAGCTGATAAGACTCCATTAGAAGTAGTTAGCCTAGAAGTTGCAGCAGAAAACATGCTGTTAGTAGAATTCAACAAGCCAGTTGCATCATTCACTAAGTCAAATGTTGAAATATTAGATGCAGATGGAAAGACTATAAGCGGATTGAAATGGACTGTTGAAGACAGCGATGGAGATGGAGTATATGAAATTACTCTATCAAAACCAATGCCAGGAAAGACTATAACTGTAGTAATTAAGAACGTAAAAGACAGAGCTATTGAACCAAACGTATTGTCATCCTACTCAGAAGTAATTGAAATTACAGACAAGACTGCTCCAACAGTATCAAAGGTATACTATAATGCAGTTTACAAGGATGGTAAATTCGTAAGTGCAGAATTAATGGTAATATTCAGCGAAGAAGTTGATGGAGAAACTGCACTAGTTGCTTCAAATTACTCACTAGTAGATGGAGATAAAGTAACTATATTAACAAAAGCTCCAGAGTTTGACGTAAATAGCTCAAGAGTAGTAATTCCATTGACAGAAGCTCAATATAAAGTAGCTTCAAAAGCAGGAGTTAAACTACAAGTAATAAACGTTAAAGACCTAGCTGGAAATACAATCGTTCCACAATTATGGACAATAACTGGAAATGTAACAGAAGAAGCTAAGACAGTTGAAGTAACATCTGTAGTAGCTACATCTACAAGCACAGTATCCATTAAGTTTGCTGACCTAGTATACGATGTATCAGAAGGAGACTTTGAATTCTACATCAACGGAGTAAAAGTAGGATATGGATATACACAAACTGATAATTCAGTAACTACACTTGACTTCGAATTAGAAAAAGACTTCAGGACTGACGTAAAAGACTTAAAGGTTGTATACAAACCAAATTCTATAACAAATTCATTCGGCAATGAAGTTGAAAAATTAGTATACAAGGGTGCTGAAGTTACAGAAATAACTTCATTCACTGATAGAGTTGCTCCAGAAATGGCAGTAAATAAAGACGGAGATTATGTAATTACTTGGGATGCAGCTAAGAACGCAGTAGTAATTGAATTCACAGAAGCAATTGACAATACAACATTAAGAAGATTAACTTACTCAATAGAAGACTTTGATGTTGAAAAAGTATACTCCGATGGCAACAAGGTATACATCGAAATCGACGGAGAAGTTGAAGCTGAAACTGAATTGCTAATTACTCAAGAAGAAGCAATATTTGACTTAGCTGGCAATGCATTTGAACTTGATGAAGTAATAACATTCGTAGTTCCAGAAGCCGAATAATAAAAACAGTGCGAAACGTTACTCTATAAGCTGGAATTTCCAGCGAAAGGAGTGGAAGTAATATCCTCATACAAACTATGGAGGTATACTTCTAACTATACTAACCAATTGTTGGGTGAAATTCCCAACCTATGCAATAGCCTCTTGGCATAGAGCCTAATCTCCTGCATAATGCTAAGGTTACTCACTTAGCATTATGAAGCCAGGTGAAGTCGTAATACGTGAAAGTCGTATGCGGGGCTCCTTAAAAGATGACTATGGTTAAGAAGATGAACCCACGTTAAAGGGAGTTAAGCTAGCCGGTGGTACAATATCTTCGGCTTATCATCGGCCTCTATACCTGAAATGGTATAGTAGAATCAGACACAATTCAGGCTATTAAATCTGATTTTCTTAACTCACCCAGTGGGAACCTAAGGTCATCAAAAGAAGGGATGGTTAGTATGGAACGTTTGAGGCCTTATATGAGGAGGAGGAGTAACTCCATTGAGGCATATAAGGTGTCAGCGGGTTCATAGTAGCAATGACCACTTGCCGTTTGCATCTGTATGGCAACATACAGAGAGGGTAAAACAAGTGTAGCGAAGGGACCTAGTCGGTAATAAGATGTGATAAACTAATGCTAAATAAGGCCAACATAAGCCCCCACTTATGTTGGCTTTTATTATAATCATATAAGATTTCGCAATATTTGATAAATTTCGACAAATATCTTATTATCGAGGAATCGCTGTATGCCATGAAAGTGGCACGTGCAGTGAGGACCGGCTGAAATCCGAAAGGGTAGGCACGGAATGGTACTGTGGATATTGTAATTCTGGCTACAACAGACATGCATGGAAGATTGTATACGACAAATGCATTGTCAGGAGAGCCAATTCACAACAGTATGCCAAAGGTTGCAGCTGTTGTAAAGGCTGAACGTGAAGAAAATTCTAACGTTATTGTAATTGACAATGGGGATACCATTCAGGGGACTGCTGAAACCAGCTATTTTGTCACACAGGAGCCATATGAGACTAATCCAATGATGCATGCTATGCGTTTGGCAGGATATGATGTATGGGTTTTAGGGAATCATGAGTTTAACTATCCCTGGACTATTATGAAGAATTACTATGACTATGTACAGGACGATGAGGAAGAAGACGGAACTCCTGTAGCAGTTATATGCGCAAATTTAATTGTAGAAGACGTAGATGAACTGAGAAAAGTGGATCCGGGTGCATATAGCAAAACTGAAGGTGAGCCATATTTTGCACCATATATTATTAAAAGCTTTACTACAGATAATGGCAAGGAGGTAAAGGTTGGCATCCTTGGATTAACCAATCCTAATGTACCTCAATGGGATGTACCATCCAATTACCCTGGTCTGCGTTTTTGTGATTCCAATAATACAAACACCAAGCTTTCCTATGAGGTGGAAAAATGGGTGCCAATAATGAAGAAAGCAGGCTGTGATGTTATAATAGTTTCAGCACACTCCGGAGCTGAATCAAGCTTGGATAGTACTTCCAATGAAAATCAGATTCGTGACATGATTGCAAACACTAATGGCATTGACCTGGTAATTGCAGGCCATGACCATAGTCAGTATATAAGAACTCAGGCCAATAAGGATGGCAAGGAAATATATATTCTAAATCCTGGTGGAAGAAGTGTAGGAAAGGCAGTCATAACAGTTAAAGTGGCTCCATATACTGAAAAGAAAACTGTAGAAGTGAGTAAAATAGAACAAATAAGACTTGATCAAAACACTCCAGTGGATACCGAAGTAGAAAGTGCAATGAGATATTACTATGAAAAGGCTGTAGAATTTGTCAATCAGCCTCTGGGCCAAGTAGAAGGGGAATGGGTTTCCTGCTCTAACAATGAGCATGTTCTTACTCAAACAAATACACTGGATTTAATACACCGTGCACAGATTACTGCAACTTATAGCTACAGTGGAGGGCCTGCACAGGTGTCCATAACTTCCCCTGTAATCAATGGCACATATGCTCCTCAGCCAGGGCCTATCAGCTTAAAGGATGTTTATAACCTTTACAGATATGACAACACCCTTTACATGGTAGAAATGACCGGCAGGCAGCTGAAGGCCTGGATGAGCAAAGTTGCAGACAAATACACTATTAATCCGGAAACCAACAAAGCTGAAATTAAAAGGGGAGAAAGCATATTTGGAATTGATACATTCTATGGCGTAAATTATGAATACCATCTTTGGAAGGAACCAGGAAATAGGCTTGCTAATGTAACACTGGCTGATGGAACTCCTGTAACAGATGATATGGTTCTCCGCGTAGCAATCAACAACTATCGACTTAGCGGAGAGTATGGTTTTGCAGAAGCAACGGGTATAAGTGAATCAGATGCTATCTGGAGCTCTGTAAGAGACCTGGGGATTGACAGAGGCCAGGTAAGAATTCTTATAGCAGAATATATTAGACAAGAAGGGACAATACGACCATATTCCCAAACCCACTGGAGAATTTTAACGGAAGAAGCATTGGAAGCAGGTATTCTTTTTAGAATACCTGCTTTATAAAAATGTCTAAATAAATCGAAAAAAATTTTTTATTAACGACACATTTCGACACTATATTCAGATTATTTAGTATATAATAAAAATTAAATTGGACAAGTTATACAATCCGCATTGGGGGATGCGGTATTTTAAAGTATCACATCTTATTATCGAGGAATCGCCGTATGCTATGAAAGTAGCACGTGCGGTGAGGACCGGTCGAAATCCGAAAGGATAGACACGGAATGAGGAACCAGTAGAACCAGAAGAACCTGAAGAAGTGGACAAGACCGCATTGCTGGAAAAGATAGAATATGCACAAGGATTAAATGAAGAAGACTATACAGAGGAGAGCTGGGCAAACCTAGTAGCAGCATTACAGGATGCACTAGCAGTATATGAAGATGAAGAGGCAACTCAAGAAGAAGTAGATACTGCATTAGCAGCATTGATAGCAGCAATAGAAGCATTGGTACCAGCTGAAGAAGAACCAGGAGAAGTGGACAAGACTGAATTAGGAGCAAAGATAGACGAGGCACTGGAATTAAACGAAGAAGACTATACAGAAGAAAGCTGGGCAAACCTACAAGCAGCATTAATAGCTGCAGTAGAAGTATACAATGATGAAAATGCAACACAAGAAGAAGTAGATGCTGCATTGGCAGCATTGATAGCAGCAATAGAAGCATTGGTACCAGCTGAAGAAGAACCAGAACCAGAGCCAGAAATAATTGCAACATATCATCCATCCTTTATACCTACATTTGGATTTGTTACAGTTCAAGTTAACAATCTGGAAGGTGCTGCTAAGTTCTCAGTAGTTTACCATCTATCAGATAATCCAGATGGAACTCCAAACATCCGTGAAACAGATATAGTAGATATTGATCAACAAGCAGGGTTAATATTCTACGATCCAAATCAATACAATACAGTAGATATAAAAATATTTGATGCAGAGGAAAACTTAATCTACACATTTACAAATGTGCTTTTAGTAGTACAATAATAGCTTTATAGCCAGACAAAAACCAACCCAAAGGGAATTTCCCTTTGGGCTGGTTTATATAATCATGTTTAAAGGGGGAGTTTGTGTGAAGAAGTTTACTAAAGCCTTGTCAATTCTGTTGGTACTAGCATTGATGTTGCCAGGGTTTGCTTTTGCTGAAGAAGATGCGGGTATCCAACGGGAAAAGATCTATCAAGACGTAAAAGAAGTATTTAGAAGCGAACCGGTAAATAAACTTGACAGAGAAGCTATGGACAAGTATTTCAAAGAAGACGACGAAGTAAGAATTATAGTAGAACTTGAATCCAAGCCTTCCATAGTTTATGCTACTGAAAAGAATGTACCCTACAAAGAATTGAGCAATGCTAAAGAAATTGAAAGACAAATTGAAATTGAGCAGCAAAATGTAAAAAAAGCTATTCTATCAAACAATATTAAGATGGACTTTATTCATAGTTTTAAGACAGCCTTTAATGGTTTCAGCGGTATAGTAAAATACAAGGATATTGAGAAAATTGAAAAGCTCCCATCAGTCAAGAATGTATATATAGCCAATGAATATGAAAGACCAGAGCCTAATTTGGAAACTTCTCATGAAATGATAGGCTCAATACCAACATGGCAAATAGGATATGAAGGAGAAGGAACTGTAATAGCAATTATAGATAGCGGTATTGACCCAAGCCATAGAGATATGGTTCTCAGCGAAGATACTGTTCCAGCATTGACAAGAGAAGATGTAGAAAGAATTATTGAAGAAGAAAACCTTCTAGGCAGATACTATACTGAAAAGGTTCCATATGGATATAACTACTATGATTTGAATTATGAGATTCGTGATTTAGGGCCAGGAGCATCCGAACATGGTATGCACGTTGCAGGTATAGCTGCTGCAAATGGAGATGTTGAAAACGGAGGAGTAAGAGGAGTAGCTCCAGAAGCTCAGCTATTGGCCATGAAGGTATTTTCAAATGACCCAATATACGGCACTACATTCAGCGATATATACTTGGTAGCAATAGATGAAGCTATCAGGCTTGGTGCTGACGTACTTAACATGAGTTTAGGTTCAACAGCAGGTTTCTATATTCCTGAATCAGCAGAAAACATAGCATTAACAAATGCTACTGACAACGGTATAGTTTGTTCAGTATCAGCAGGCAACTCCGCACAGCTAACCTATGGATGGACTGGTACTTACGCCGGATATCCATGGAAAGATAATCCTGATATAGGAGTAGTTGGTGCACCAGGTTTAAATAAGGATACTATACAGGTAGCTTCCATAGAGAATTTAAATACTAAGGTCAACTATCTGACTTATGTAAAAAACGGTGAAGTGCACAAAGTACCAATGGCTATAGCAGGCAGCATTAATCCTGCAACAGTATTTGACGGACCAGTTGAGTATGTAGATGGCGGAGACGGTAGCCCAGAATATCTTGAAAATGTAGCTGGTAAAATAGCTTTAATAGTTCGTGGCGGTTCAACACCAAACTTTACTGATAAGCTGTCAAATGCACAGGCTGCAGGAGCAATAGGCGTAATAGTACGCAACCATGAATCTGGAGGAGAAGATTTAGTTAATATGGCAACTCCAGATAACTTAAGGATACCAGCAGTTTTTATAGGTTATAGTGCAGGACTTGAATTAATGGCATTGGAAAATAAATATGTTTCATTCCCTGATGACCTGTTGACACTTCCAAATCCAAGTGCTGGATTGATGTCAGACTTTTCATCCTGGGGAACTACTCCATCATTAGAGTTGAAACCTGAAATTACTGCTCCTGGTGGAGAGATTTATTCAACATTGAATAATAATAAATACGGAATGATGAGCGGTACATCAATGGCAGCACCTCATGTAGCTGGTGGTGCAGCACTTGTTAAGGAGTATATTAAAGAGAATTTTGAGAATCTGACACCATCAGAGCAGGCAAGGCTTGCAAAGGTTCTATTGATGAATACTGCAAATATAATCTATGATGAGTATGATTTTGAATACTCACCAAGAAGACAAGGTGCAGGTTTAATGAACCTGTATGGCGCAGTGACTACTCCAGTAAGAGTAGTAAATGCAGCAACCAACGAAGCTAAGGTTGAATTAAAGGATTTTGAGGATACATCCTTTACAATGGAATTTAAAGCTATTAACCATTCAGATACAGATGCAACATATAATGTAGATGTAGTAGTGATGACTGACTTTTTATATCCATACCAAGGCAAGGAGCTTAACCTGTTGACATCAGATTATATTTACGAGGCAACTATAGATAAGCCAGAAACAATTACAGTACCAGCAAATGGTGAGATTACATTTGAAGTAACTGTAGATATTGGTACAGACAGCACAATCTACAGAAATATGTTTGTTGAAGGATTTGTGAAGCTGATAGATCCTAATGATGAAAATCCAGAGCTTTCAGTTCCATATGTAGGATTCTATGGTGACTGGGGCGAACCAAATATTCTTGATGGCATGAGGTATATAGATCCAGCTGGCACATCCTATTTTAATATGTCAGGTATGCTAATGGTAGATTTTGAAGGATATGCATATTATTATGACACTCCAGGCAGAATCTACATGAGCCCAGGAACACTTGATGGATTCATTAATGGTACAGACAATGTGCTTCCATATCTATCATTCCTGAGAAATGCAGAATATGTGAAGTACAATATATTAGATGCTGAAGGAAATCTATTAAGAACTCTGGCAATTCAGGAGTACTACAGGAAGGACTTCGTTGGCGGAGGAAGATATCAGCCAGTTGCTTTTGTTGAAGATGGCTGGTGGTTTGGAGATGTAAACGGTCAGATACTTCCTGACGGAGATTACTTCTATGAAATAGAAGCTAAGATTCACTATGATGATGCTGAAGTACAATCTAAGAGAATTCCAATTACTATAGATACTGTAGCCCCAGCAATAACAAACTTAGAGTATAATTCAGAAACTAATAAGCTAATCTTTAATGTAGTTGAAAAATCTTCAGGGCTTCTAGGATTTATTGTTTACATCAATGATGAAGAAATAGAAGAAGTACCAGTGTTAATAGATGAAGAAACACAATTATTTGAACTGGATTTGAGTAATTATATAGGAATAGGAAGCAATACTGTAGAGATTTTAGCAGTAGATATTGCATATAATATTGGTACTGCAGATTATACTATAAAGGTAGATAATCCTGATGCATATATATATCTACTTAAGCCTATACTGTTAGAAGCATATAATGTAAGTGATATATCAGTAGAAGGCTATGTTACAGGATTTGAGCTATTGGATAAGGTACTTGTTGACGGTGTAGAAGCTGATATAGAATATATGGACCGTGCAGATATACGACATCCAGAAGACCCAGAAACGATAATTTACTCTGGGCCAGCATATAGGTTTACTAAGCTAATGACCTTTGAAGATGGATATAGGGAAATGATAGTAGAGGCAGTATCTGTAACTGGTGCAAGAAGCAGCATAACAAGAAGGTTCTTTATAGATACAACTCGTCCAGAATTAGAAGTGACAGTTACAGATGTAGACAATGTATCCAAGACTGCTCAGTTAAGAATTAGTATGTATGATAATCTTGGAACAATAAAACTGTATTTAGACGATAGTCAAATCTATCAATATGAGGAACCTCTTGTAACTCCAGATCCACAGGAAAGGATAATAGATTATACTGTTAAACTAAGAGATGGAGTTAATACATTAGTGTTTACACTGGTAGACCTGGTTGGACATGAAACTAGTGCTGAAGTAGTTATTGACTGTCATCCTGTAATTACAAATATTACGCCATCTGAGGATATATCTGTAAGAGCAGGAGACCAGGTAGTAATAAGCTTCAATGCACCTACTGGTGGTGAAGGCTATTACAAGATAATGCTTCCATTTGAATTAAATAGTGTTAATAGAGCTCCAATGAATGAAACAGAACCAGGACTGTATACTGCTACTTGGACAGTCCCTGAAGGTATAGTTGCTACAAATCTAAAGGTTGAAGTAATCTACATTGGAACAGATGGTATAGAGCATTCAAGATTTGCACCAGGAAGAATAACCATAATAGGCAATATGGAAGATTTACCAACTAATGCTGTAATAGTAGATGGCCAAGCATATGATATTGATTATCTAAATACAAATTCTGATGCACAGATGAGATTAATTGAATGGTTTAATGCGGGAAATGAGATTTACATCAAGTTAAGTGATGATACAATAGTTGATGCAGATGGAGAATTAGTAGGTATAGACGAACTTCCAGACAGATTAATCTACTTCGATAAAGAAGGTAATCAATACATTTATGAAAAATAAAAGGCAGTAGACATAAAATACATTGTGCTATAGCAAATAGCCCTAAGATGAATTTTAGGGCTATTTGTCACTTTTTATATTAATGCAGTAGTATTGAGATTATCAGCTTTATGCAAAGTAAAGGGGGTAACTATCCGATGTCAAAAAGCAGAAATGTAAGGGAAGCACTATCCATATTAATTGCTATGTTGCTGGTATTAGGTAGCTTTTCTTCCTTTGCATATGCAGAAAATATCACATTCAGGCTGGCTAAGGAAGATCTTAAAGAAGTGGCAGCAGCAAAGATTATGCCTGAAGTAAAAGATGACATGGAGAAACAGGATATAGTGGAAGTACTGGTATACTTAAAGGACCAGACCGATACTGAAAAGGTAGCTGAAACTGCAAGAAATGCACTATCAATGAGAATGACGCCATATAACGTTAAACTAGGGGTGAGAAGAGCAGTAGTTGAAGCCTTAAGGGATAAGGCAGAGAGAACACAGTACAATCTACTAAAGTATCTGGAAAAGGAAAAGGAGAAGGGCAATGTAGAGGAATACCAATCGTATAACATAGTTAATATGGTATATGTAAAAGGTAAAAGGGAAGTAATACAACACATATCAAATATGACAGAGGTAGGAAAAATATATAAGAATAAAGTCCATCAAATGGATTGGAATATGGATTTAAACAGCAGTGGCAATATAGATTATCAGTCTAATGATAATCTGGAATGGAATATAGAAAGGATAAATGCAGATAAGGTGTGGGATTTAGGCTTCGATGGTACAGGAGTAGTAGTAGCTTCCTTAGATACAGGAGTAGATTGGACCCATCGTGCATTGAAAGAAAAATGGAGGGGATATGACCCTGAAACAGGTGAGGTTAATCCTGAAGGCAATTGGTTTGATCCAGTTTATCGCTATCCATTACCTAGGGACCCAAACAGGCTGGTGGATAACGGCAGAGGAACATATATTATGGGGGTAATGGT
>DUMS01000088.1 GCA_012839745.1 Tissierellia bacterium | reverse complement strand
TAGTGCGCGCGGCATGCGCGCGACCTTGACGGTGAAAGTCCGTTACGGGGGTTGATAGCACCAACCGTTAGCCAAGAGCAAGGGTGTCCACCGCGAGGTGGAATCTGAAGGAAGCTGGAGGCAAAGTCCCGGCCTGACGAACAGGAACTGCATATGAGGCACATATAAGCCGGACGAGTTTGCTAAACAAAACGAAGTCCAATGCTATCCGAGGTTTATGGTGTAAATGCAGCAGGTATATGGGATGAAGGGGCACGCGCTTACCCGCGGAGGTCTGACCGGTACGCTGAAATGGATGAATTTCCATGAGGCAACCCGTGCAGTAATGTACGGCTGAGCGGTCAGAAGTCAGCAGAGGCCATAGTACGCGACGGTCATGAACGGAGCGGAAGGGCCGAACAACAGGAGGTTCTGAAAGTTTGAAGGACTCGAGAAGGATTCAAGGAAAGCAGACAACTTCATACGAAGGCTACCTATCAGAGTTAGGGGTGGAACCCCGAAGTATGGCAGGAGTGCAGAGAACCCTTCCGGCGGAAACAGACGGACAGGACAATGGAGAAGCAAGTACCTTTGATTTACTCGAAAGGATATTGAGCAGCAATAACATGAACGCTGCCTACAAACAGGTAGTAAGGAACAAGGGCTCCCATGGTATTGACGGTATGAAGGTGGATGAACTTCTGCCGCACCTGAAAGAGAATGGCAATAATCTTATCGAGGAATTAAAGGCGGGGACATATCGTCCCAAGCCCGTCCGGAGAGTAGAGATACCGAAACCGGACGGAGGAGTCAGATTACTGGGAATCCCCACGGTGGTTGACAGAATGATTCAGCAAGCCATTGCTCAAATTCTCACACCCATATTTGACCCTGAATTTTCAGAGAGCAGCTTTGGATTTCGTCCGGGGCGAAGTGCCCACCAGGCAATAAAGAGGGCGCAGGAATACATGGATGAAGGGTACAACTGGGTGGTGGACATCGACCTTGCCAAATATTTTGATACAGTAAACCATGATAAACTCATGGCACTGGTGGCAAGAAAGGTGAAAGACAAGAGGGTGTTGAAGCTTATTCGGGAATACCTGAAAGCAGGTGTCATGATAAACGGTGTTGTAATAGAAACCGAAGAAGGGTGCCCACAGGGAGGACCGTTAAGCCCTCTTTTGAGCAATATTATGCTGGATGAGCTGGACAAGGAACTGGAGAAAAGGGGACACAAATTCTGCCGCTACGCGGATGACTGCAATATCTATGTGAGAAGCAGGAAAGCGGCCGAACGAACGATGCAAAGTGTCACTAAGTTTCTGGAAGGCAAATTGAAGTTAAAGGTAAACCGAGAGAAAAGTGCTGTTGACAGGCCGTGGAAACTGAAATTTCTTGGATTTTCATTCTACCGCGGAAAGGAAGGCATCAGAATCCGGGTACACAGAAAGTCCATAGAGAGGGTAAAGGAAAAGATACGAAACATCACTTCCCGAAGCAACGGGATGAGTATGGACACTCGACTACTGAAATTAAAACAACTCATCAGAGGATGGGTTAATTATTTCAGAATTGCTGATATGAAATCCCTTGCCCAGTCATTGGATGAATGGACTCGCAGACGACTACGGATGTGTATCTGGAAACAATGGAAGAGAGTCCGTACCAGATTTCAGAATTTAATGAAACTGGGGCTGGACAGGCAGAAAGCATTGGAATTTGCGAATACGAGAAAAGGCTACTGGAGAATTGCCAATAGCCCAATACTTTCGGTCACCATTACAAATGAGCGTCTTCAGAAACGCGGGTATACTGGCTTTGTAGCCGAACTTGCTTAAGAAATTGAACTCTTGTTGAACCGCCGTATACCGAACGGTACGTACGGTGGTGTGGGAGGACGGCTAATCAAATAATGATTAGCCTCCTACCCGATT
>DUMS01000074.1 GCA_012839745.1 Tissierellia bacterium | reverse complement strand
AAGTATTAGACTTAATGATGCCTTGGGATGAATTGGTACAGAAAACATGTAAAATAGATTAAACCTATAGGGATATCATACAGATATCCCTATTATTATGCCATCCATCTTTTATTATACGCTTACTGTTAATCTCCTTTATACACCTTAATACTTTATATTGACCATTTGCTTAGGAAGTCAATCAAATGATTAACTTCCTAATGCTAAGTGGATTATAAGTGGAATATTAATATGCTATTTTACAGGTGCAGAGTGAATGGCTATATTGTTTACTGATAAGGCTGCTTCTTTTATGGATTCACTTACCGTTGGGTGAGGATGGATAGTTGTTACTATTTCATCTACTGTTGCTTCAAGTCTAAGTGCCAATGCTCCTTCTATTATTAAATCTGTAGCCCTTGGACCATATATATGCATTCCTAATATTTCTCCATATTTTGTATCTGCAATAATCTTCACCATAGTTCCTTCAATTTCATTGGCAATTAGTGCCTTGCCATTGTTAGAAAGCATGAACTTCCCTACTTTATATTCAATACCTGATTTTTTGGCTTCTTCTTCTGTAATACCTACAGATGCTATTTCAGGCTTTGTATATATGCATGCTGGTATTGCTTTGTAATTCATTTCCTTATTTATTCCCATTATATTTTCTGCAGCAACAATTCCCTGTTCTGATGCCACATGAGCAAGCATATTTATTCCAGTTACATCACCAATTGCATATATTCCCTTTATATTTGTTTCTAATCTTTTGTTTACTTCAATGCCTTTTTTGTTGGTCTTAATACCAACTAGGTCCAGATTAAGCCCTTCTGTTAAAGCTCTCCTTCCTACAGATACTAAAACCTTATCTCCTGCAACCCTTAATTCATCGTTGCCCACCTTTGCAACTACCTCTAATTTACCATTATTGTTTTCTATAGAAGTTACCTGAGCTGAAGTATGTATATTTATACCTTCCATGCTTAATTTCATCTTAACTATTTCACTTATCTCCCTATCTATTGGTGGTAGAATATAAGGTAGCATTTCTAAAACAGTAACCTTTGTTCCAAAGCTATTAAACAGTGTAGCAAATTCTATTCCTATAACCCCTCCACCTATTATGACAAGCTCCTTGGGTATTTCCTTAAAGGCTAAAGCTTCTGTGCTATCTACTACACCTTTAAAATCTATGCCTTCTATAGGGGGAGTAAATGGCTTTGACCCTGTAGCAATTATGAAATTCTTAGCCTTTAATGTAATTATTGAACCATCTTCCACTTTTACATCAATGGTATTTTTATCTTTGAAAGATGCTTGTCCTTTTACTACCTCAATATTATTTAATCTCAGTAATCCCGTTACCCCATTTACAAGTTGTGAGGTAATTTCCTCTTTTCTCTTTTGTAAACTGCTCCAATCTACTGAAACATTTCCATCAATTTTTATTCCAAAGATATTACTGTTAAGCATTTCCTCATATAGCTCTGCTGTATGAAGTAATACTTTTGTAGGAATACATCCTACATTTAAACACGTTCCACCTAAGTATTCCTTTTCAACTAAGGTTACCTGAGCTCCTAACTGTGCTGCCCTAATAGCCGCTACATAGCCCCCTGGGCCTCCGCCAATTACTATTACATCCTTAATATTTGATTTATTCTCTTCTTTACTTACTGTACTCTTCTCTTCAAAATTACTATTTTCTATACCTAGATTACTTAAAACATCTGTAATATCTTCATCAGCTTGTGCAATTATGCCTACAGGCTCTGCAACCTTTGCACTTTTACCTTTATCCACAATTATCTTCCTTAGTATGCCATCTTCTTCTGCACTGACTGTATTAGTTAGTTTATCGGTTTCTACATCAAACAGTTCGTCACCTTTTTTTACGGCATCCCCTTCCTTCTTGTGCCATTTTGCTATACTTCCTTCGCTCATAGTTAGCCCAAACTTGGGCATTACTAGAATATATGCCAAGATTTCCGCCTCCTTAATACATTAACAACAAATATGGATTTTCTATAATAGCCTTTGTTCTTGCTAAAAATCTCCCTGCCATTGCACCATCAATTAACCTGTGGTCTGCAGTTAAACTCAAATTCATCATTGGTCTTACGACAATTTCTCCATCCAATATCACTGGTTTGTCAACTATCCTGTTTACTCCCAAAATAGCAACCTCTGGTTGGTTAATTATAGGTGAGAAAGAATCTATTCCAAACATTCCCATATTAGTTAAGGTAAAAGTACCACCTTCAAGATGGTCAGGTGAAAGTCTTCCTGTTCTTGCATCTTCTATTAATTTTTCAGTTTCTTTGGCAATTTCCAGTAGTGATTTTTCTTGAATGTCTTTAACATTTGGCACCAGCAGGCCATCTCCAACATCAACAGCCAATCCTAAATTTACATAGTCATGCAGTATTATGTTCTCGCCGTCAAAGCTGCCATTTAAATATGGAAATTCCAGTAAGGTTTTAGATAATATTTTCATCAATATATGGTTATAGGAAATCTTAACTCCTTCTTTTAAGAAACTATCTTTAAGGCTTTCCCTTAACTGTTTCATATCTGTTACGTCAACTTCAATGTTATAAGTAACTCTTGGAGAAATAGTCCAGCTTTCATGCATTCTCTTTGCAATTATTCTCCTCATGTTATTAGGTTCAATTATCCTTGTCCTATTAAGAGCTTCCTGTGGAGTCTTATCTACCTGTATAGCCCTTAATATATCCTTCTTCATTATCCTGCCATCTGCTTTGATAGAGTCTATATCTACTCCCAGTTCCACAGCCATCTTATCAGCAACTGGAGATATCTTTACTTTCCTTTCCTCTTTATAGGTTAATACATCCCTAGCTAAAATCCTTCCTTCTATTCCAGTACCTGTTATTTTGGACAAATCTACTGCTCTCTCCCTGGCCAGTTTTTTCGCATAAGGAGTAGCCCTTATGTATTCTCCTTCAGCTTTTGTAACTGGTTTAGATTCTTCAATAGATTTCATCGGTTCTCTATTTTCTGTGTCTTCTACTTCATCAGTAAACTCTACTCCCAGGTTCGAAATATCCTCATCCAGTGCTGCAATTATCCCGACCGGTTCTGCTACCTTAGCGCTTTCCCCTTCTTTTACAATTATCTTTCTCAAAAATCCATCCTGGTCTGCAATTACTTCATTTGTAAGCTTATCTGTTTCAACTTCAAATATTACATCTCCAACCTTTACTTCATCACCTTCTTTTTTATGCCACTTAGATACTTTACCTTCAGACATTGTGAGACCTAGCTTTGGCATTACAAGTATTTTCGCCATATAATCAATCCTTTCAATAATTTCCTATCCATAATATATATTTTTATTAAAAAATTAAACTTAATTTATTTTAGTATGTTAGGCAACCAAAGTGTAATAACTGGGATATATGTTACAAGCATTAATGTTATTAGTCCCACTATAAAAAATGGTATTGCTGAAACAACTGTTTTTTCAAATCTTGCACCTGCTATATCATTTCCTAAAAGTAACGAAGCTCCAACTGGAGGTGTTAATAACCCTAAACATAAATTTACAGTCATAAGCACACCAAAAGTAATAGTTGACATTCCTATACTTGTAACTATTGGAACCAATACAGGTATTAATAATATAATAGCTGCATTAGCTTCCATTAAACATCCAACAATTAATAGTATTATATTTACTAATAATAGAATAATAAAACTATTATCTGTCATTCCAAGTATTGAACCTGCAATAGCTTGAGGTAAATTAATAACTGTTATTAACCAAGCCAATACTTTTGAAGTAGCTAATATTAACATAATAGTAGACGTTGAAACAGCAGCTTCGGCAAAAATATTACCTAAATCCTTAAACTTAATACTTTTATATAAAAATACGCTAACAATTAAAGCGTAAATTACCGAAATAACAGAAGCTTCCGTTGGTGTAAACAATCCAGAAAAAATTCCTCCCAGTATTATAACCGGCATCAATAAAGCTGCAATACCATCTTTTATAGAGTCAATTTTTTCTTGTTTAGTACTTTTTTCTTGTTTAGGATAATTTCTCTTTTTTGCTATATAATAAGATGTAACAATAAAAGAAATGCTCATTAATATCCCAGGTATTATTGATGCTATAAATAAATCACTCACTGATAACTGTAGAGCCGCACCATATACTATTAATGTTATACTTGGTGGAATTATGGGGCCAACAATTGAACTTGCTGAAGAAACAGCTGCTGCATAATCATCTGGATAACCTTGTTTCATCATTGCAGGAATGGTCAATCCTCCTATGGCAGCTACTGTAGCTACAGCTGAGCCTGAAATAGCAGCAAAAAAAGCAGACGCTACTACTGTTACTATTGCTAAACTACCTGGAATGCTGCCAAAAAAACAGTTTGCTACTCTAACAATTCTTTTATTTATGCCTCCTCTATTCATTATGTCACCAGCTAGCAAAAAGAAAGGAATAGCTAAAAGAGGAAAAGAATCAATTCCTCCAAACATTTTCTGGGATATTACCATTAACGGTATATCTCCTAGTAAAAGTAATATTATTAAAGATGAAATTCCTAATGCCAATCCAATAGGTATACCCATAATGGCAAAAATTAATATTAAACCTACTAATAAGCCCCCCATACTATTCCTCCTTCTTAAAATATTTCTTGTTTCTTAAATTGGTAAAAAATAATTCAATAGTAAATAATAGCATTAGTATACCTCCTACTGGCATTGCCAAATAAGCATATGACATTGGAATACGCATACCAGGAGATAATTGCTTATGAGTAAGTGATACTAATTCTATGCCATGTATAATTATTGCTAATAAAAATACTATGATTAATAAGTTTATAATTATAAAGTTTATTTTCCCTACATTTTCTGGTATCCTTCTAATAAAGTAATCCACATTCATATGTCTAGATCTTCTTAAAGCAACTGATGAACCAAGCATAACCATCCATGCAAATGTATATCTTGTTAATTCTTCAGACCAAGTATTAGCACTCTTAAATATAAACCTGAGAATTATTTGTAAAAATAATGATACAACCATAATGGTAAATAGTATTGCAATTAATAATAAAATTAATTTTTCAAGTTTATTTAAAATTAACTTAATATTCATATAGCATCCTCCTTTCGTTAAGTGTTTCCACTAAAAAACTTACCTTAGCTTCAGTTTTTCTTTGCCTGAAGCTAAGAATAAGTTTTAAATATTTTTTATTATAATTTAATTTGTTCTTACTCGTATGATTGTATTTTTTCAACTAATTCAGTTAAATTCGGAAATTCTTTTGAAAAATCTGTCAATTTAGCTTTAAAACTCTCTATATCTGGCTCTATAACTTCTACACCTTTTTCTTTAAACTTTTCAATCGTTTCTTGTTCACGTTCAATTACTAACTGTGTTCTATAATCCCCTGCTTCTATAGCTGCTTCTTCTAATATTTTTTGAACATCTTTTGGTAAACTATTAAAATAATCTTCATCAAATATAAATACATCTGTACTAAAAACATGGTTACTTAAAATAAGATAATCACATACATCATAAAAAGCATTTCCATAAGAATATAGAACTGGATTTTCTTGACCTTCAACTGTTCCCTGTTGTAATCCTGTATAAATCTCTGTAGTATCCATTGGAATTGGAGATGCTCCTAAATACTCCCATGTTTTAATATATATTTGAATTCCTGGAACTCTAATTTTTAACCCTTTTAAATCATCTGCATTTTCAACTTTCTTATTTGTGGTCATAACTCTGGCTCCTCTATATGAAGGTCCCATAATTATTAATCCACTTTCCTGAGATACTGTATCTAATAACCCTTGTCCTATTTCACTGTTCATAACTTTTAAATAATGATCTATATCTCTATATAAATATGGATACGCATCAATACTAGCAGTTGGACTATATGCTTCTAATGTACCTATACTTTCACAAACAATTTGTACAATACCTGGTTCTAAACCTTCTATTGTCTCTCTCCAACTTCCTAAAGTTCCACCAGAGTAAACTTCAATCTTAACAGTTCCATTTGATTTCTCATCAACTAGCTCAGCAAACTTTAATAATGATTCATGTCTTTCATCTCCAATAGCACTTGCATTTGCTAACTTCAAAACTAACTGTTCTTCATTAGATGTTTCACTAGCTTCATTTCCGGAACATCCCGCTAAAGTTATTGTCAAAAGTGTAATAATTAAAATAATAATCATAAATCTTGAATTCTTCATTACAATCCCCTCCCCTAATTGTAATATTTAGGTATTTTAATGCATTGAATATCCACCATCAACAGTGTACAATGCACCTGTTATGAATTGAGCATCATCTGATGCCAAAAATACTATAAGCTCCGCTAACTTCTCTAACTGACCTGCACTCTTTAGCAAGAAACTATTCTTTAGTTTTTCTATTTGATTTTCATCCATTTTACTCTCAATTAAAGGTGTAACATGTAAAGCAGGAGCAATGGTATTAGCATAAATCCCATACTCTGCAAATTCTTTTGCTACTGCTTTTGTAAAGCCAATAATACCTGCTTTCGCTGTTGCGTATGCTCCTCTTCCCAACAAACCACCACCTCTCATACCAGCAACTGATGATATGTTTACTATTTTCCCATAATTTCGCTCTATCATATGCTCAATTATTGATTTGGTACAATAAAATGCGCTGTTTAAATTGAGGTCAATTTGATTTTTCCATTTCTCTTCATCCAGTTCTCTAATGCCTAAGTTAAGATATTTTCCGCCACCTACACAATTAACCAAAATATCAACTTTACCAAAATCTTTAACTACAAGTCTCCCTGCTTCTTGAACATTTTCATAATCTGTAGTATCTACTTTATAACTTTTTATCTTGACATCGTATTTTTCTAATTTTTTTTCTAATTGTAATAAACCTTTTTCATTTATATCCCACATTGCAACATTAGCACCATTTTGTGCAAATTTTTCAACTGCCGCAGCTCCTATTCCACTTGCTGCACCTGTTATTATTGCAGTTTTATTCTCTAATCTCATATTATGACCTCCACATCTTTTAAATTATGAGTATAACTTTATGATTTTTAGGTTTTATAATTTCCTACTATCGATTAATATTTAAAACATCTCTTTTATTCCTTTAACTATATCTTCTATCTTAATCCTATAAGCGTTCTCTAACACTGGTGAGAATGGAACTGGTGTAAATGGAGCTCCAAATCTTAAAATTGGTGCATCCAGATAGTCTATAGCCTCCTCTGCAACAAAAGCTGCTATTTCTGCTCCAACACCGCCTTGTTTTACTGCTTCATGAACTATTACCAGCCTATGGGTCTTTTTGACTGATTCCAATATGGTTTCCCTATCGTAAGGCACAATGGTTCTTAAATCAATAACTTCTACATCTATTCCATCCTTTGCTAGTATTTCTGCTGCTTCAAAGGCTTTCTTCATCATTATTGAATAGGATATTATAGTTACATCCTTGCCTTCTTTGGCTACATTTGCTTTTCCAATGGGTACAATATATTCACCTTCAGGAACTGGCCCCTTTTCCCTGTATAGTATTTTATTTTCAAAGTATATTACAGGATTGTCATCCCTTATAGCAGCCTTAAGTAATCCCTTGGCATCTGCTGGATTTGAAGGTATTACAACCTTTATTCCTGGTATATGCATAAACCATGATTCAATGCTTTGAGAGTGCTGTGCAGCACCTCCGCTTGTCAATCCGTCTGGTGCTCTAACAACTACAGGTAACCTGCATTGCCCTCCAAACATATATCTGATCTTTGCCATTTGATTGAATATCTCGTCCATACAGACTCCCATAAAGTCTGCAAAGTGCATATCAACTACTGGTCTCATACCAGCCAGTGCTGCTCCTACGCCTGCACCCATAATCGCAGTTTCAGATATTGGAGTATCTCTTACCCTATCAAAGCCAAATTCCTGAGGTAAACCCTTAAACTGTCCAAATATACCTCCTTGCCTTGCAATGTCTTCTCCCATTACAAATATGGACTTGTCCCTTCTCATCTCCTCAGACATGGCTTCCAAAGTTGCTTGTGAAAAAGTTATTTCTCGCATTTAAATTCACCTCCTAAACGTATAGGTCCTCGTATATTTCACTTGCGTCTGGGAAAGGACTGTTTTTGGCAAATTCAACTGATTTTTTAATTAATTCTTCTTCTTCCTCTTTAATGGCTGCTAATTCCTTTTCAGTCATCCATTTTTCCTCTAATACTTTCATTTCAAATCTCTTAATTGGGTCGTTCTTTTCAAACTGCTCCTTTACCTCCTCCTTAGTTCTATACAATTCAGGGTCACCTACGAAATGTCCCTTTATTCTATAGGTCTTTGCTTCTATTAAAGTAGGTCCTCCACCCTGTCTTGCCCTTTCAACTGCTTTTTTAGTTGCCTCATATACTTCAAATACATCATTGCCATCTACAATAACACCTGGCATACCATATCCTACTGCTCTATCTGATATGTTCTCAACTGATGTCTGACTTCCATGAGGGGTAGTTGAAGCCCATTTGTTGTTTTCACATACAAATATAACTGGTAAATTCCATGCTGCTGCAAGATTTGCACCTTCATGGAAGGTACCCCTGTTGGAAGCTCCATCTCCAAAGAAAACAACTGAAACATCTTTTCTTTCCTGCATTTTAATTCCTAATGCAGCACCAACAGCCAGGTTAAAACCTCCACCTACTACTCCATTAGCTCCCAGCATTCCAACGCTAAAATCAGCAATGTGCATGGAGCCACCTTTTCCTTTACAAAATCCAGTTTTTCTTCCAAATATTTCAGCCATTGCTCTGTTTACATCTGCGCCCTTTGCTATAGTATGTCCATGTCCACGGTGTGTACTCTCTATGTAGTCTGATTTGGTTAGATTAGCACAAACTCCAGTAGCTATTGCTTCTTCTCCAATATACAGGTGGACAAAACCAGGAATCTCACCGTTTAAGAAATGTTTCTCAACAGTTTCCTCAAACAGCCTTATACGACACATTGTCCTGTAAAAATATGTTAGAAGTTCTTTGCTATATTCTGTCAATATTATTACACCTCCTAATAAATTTTAACTATATACATTTGCAATATTTATGCCAATTAGAACATTATTCGTCAATTAGTGCTATTACTGGTCAAAAAGTGTGATTTTCAATATTTTTTAATTTTAAGAATTTTGTTATTGTTTATTTTTTACTAAAGAAAAAAACACTGCTCAAATATTAAGCAATTTGTTCTGCTAAATTATTGAGCAGTGTTAATTTTTTTAACAGTTTGATTATATGATTATGCCATATTTTCTAATTTTATTATAAATAGTGTTTCGACTAATTTTTAACAAACTTGCAGCTTGGCTTATATTGTTCTCAGTAATTAACAAAACCTTTTCTATGGCTTCCCTTTCAATTTCTTCTAAAGACTTTATGGTATCAGCCACTGAATTATTATAAAAGTTCATATCACTGTATAGCTGCTTCTTTATCTCATCTGGTAAATTGTTTGAAATCTCATTTATACCTATTATTTTCCCGGGACATACGTTTATAGCTCTCTCAATTACGTTCTCCAACTGTCTAACGTTTCCAGGCCAATCATATTTTTTTAATAATTCCAAAGCTTGACTAGAAATACCCTCTACTTTACCATTTATCTTATCATTTATTTTTTTTATAAAATAATATACCAAAGGCTCTAAATCCTCCATTCTCTCCCTTAATGGTGGCATGTATATGTTTAATACATTGAGCCTATAGTATAGATCTTCCCTAAAATTTCCTTTTTTACATTCGGATAATAAGTCCTTATTAGTTGCACATATAATCCTAACATCCACTTCTAATATTTCCCTGCCACCTACACGGGTAAATTGCTTCTCCTGCAATACTCTTAAAAGCTTGGCTTGCATATGTAAAGGCATGTCTCCAATTTCATCTAAAAAAATGGTACCACCATCTGCCAGTTCAAATTTGCCAATTTGTCCACTTTTTAATGCTCCTGTAAAAGCTCCTCCTTCGTATCCAAATAATTCGCTTTCCATAAGTTCGCTAGGTATTGCGGCACAGTTTATGGATATAAAGCTTTCATTTCTTCTATTACTTGCATTATGTATTGATTGTGCAATCATCTCTTTTCCAGTTCCGCTTTCTCCATATATCAAAACATTTGAAGAACTTCGAGCAGCAATCTGGCCTAGCCTTATGCACTCTCTTATCTTACTGCTATTCCCAATTATATCATTAAATGTAAACTTAGCATAATTGCCACCTAGATTTCTCATCAGATTATGAACCCGTTTTATCTTCCTGAAATTGTCTATGACACCTATAATATTACCTTCTTCATCTCTAATAGGTATAGCACTTTTTATAAAATGATATTTTACTCCATTTCTATTGTTCCTTACTATAAATTCTCTGTCAGTATAACCTTTCCCCGTCCTTAATACACTTAATATTACGGGTTCAAAATTAACAAGATCTCCTATATATTTACCTATGGATTTCTCCCTATCTATTCCCAGTATATCTGCACCAGTTTGATTTATATATGTTAATATACCCTTGTTATCAATAGTCAAAAATCCATCAGAAGAACATTCTACAATTGCATTCTGATATTGAGATTTACTTAAAACTTCTTCTCTAACATCTTCAACTGCCATCTGACTTTCAATTGCTTTTGCAGTTGATACAGCAATGGCAAAGGAGTGCTCAGCATCTTCTTCATTCCCTACCATCACATTTAGTGCTCCAATAACCTTTCCCTTTCTCCTTATAGGAGCTGATGAAGCAATTAAACCTTTAAGGCCTAACACGAAATATTCATTTCCCCTAAACATTATAGGAATTTCATTGATTAAAGAAGTAGTTACTGATGTATTCCCCACTTTTCTCTCATCTAGAATTACTCCTTTATCTATTTCAATTTTAGCTGAAATAGAATCTATTAAATCCTTATCTCCTAATACTTCTAAAATAGCCCCCTTTTCATCTGCTATAAATATTACAAACCCGGTTCCCTTAACTAGTGAATAGATGTTTTCCATATAGGACGAAGATATATGTATAAAATGATGATTTTCATCTAATAAGCTATCCAGTTCCTTTCCACTTAATTTTCTTATTTCTATCTTACTATAAGGAGTTAATCCATAATTTCTACATCTCTTCCAGCTGTCAACTATATATTTCTCATATTCTCCTTTACTACTAAAAGTATTTGATCTAGGCTTGTCTAATTTCCCAGAATACACTTCGCTATTAACGTGCATCCAATCACCCCTTTAAATTTGTATCCTGGAGTACTTATGAGGTTGAATAAATTATGTAGCATTTATCCTATATGTACTGTTCATAAAATATTTATTTTTATTATATCAACTATATTTGAATATTTCAACAATTCGTTCGATTTTTTGAATTATATCAGATGAAATACAAATATCATTTTTCTTATACACTGATTATTATTCCTTTAACCTTGCCATATCTATCCAACACTATTCCAAATACATCACCAGATTTTAAGTCATAAAAATCTATATTCATGGCTTTGTCATTTCTCTTAAGTATAATAATTGCATCCTCTCGAATATATAATATAGGACTTACTTCTTGACTATTATCATCCATGTGCTGCTCAACTATTATCTTTCTATTTT
>DUMS01000073.1 GCA_012839745.1 Tissierellia bacterium | reverse complement strand
TTTAACTATGAGCGGAAGTGTACCTAGGGTTCCGGGGAGTAATCCTGTCTGGTCCGAGCGGTACAGGTATTATCACTGGATAATATTACACCGAAGGGAGAAAAGCCCAGTCGGGTAGGTTTCGCTTGCCTACCCTGCTGGGCTTTTTCATTGGTAGTTGCTATCAATTGAAATACTGAAACCATAAGGAGGATATTATGAAGAGAATATTAATTGAAAAGAAAGACAGTTTCAATGTGGAGGCAAGGAATCTTTACAGGGAGTTCAAGGAATATTTGGGAATAAAAGCATTGGAAGGCGTCAGGGTTGTAAATTCCTATGAAATATACGGTGGCAACGCTGAGAAAATAGAAAAAATCACTAATATGGTTCTACATGAGCCAATTGTTGACAATGTATACGAAAACATGCCACCTATGGATGAATATGAAAAGGCATTTAGAGTTGAAAGCATCAGAGGTCAGTACAATCAGAGGGAGGATATAGTTAATAAGCTGGTAAAAAACTATCTTGGATATGAGGATATTGAAGTTAAGCACTCCAAATATATAATACTCAAAAATGTATCCAATGAGGAACTTAATAAGGCAAAATCCTATTATATAAATCCAACGGAATCAAAGGAAATCCCACTGGACTCATTTACTTTCCAAAAGGAAGAGGATACTGATGACGAAGTGGAAATAGTGGAAGGATTTATAGAAATGGATGAAAATGAGTTGGAGAAGCTTCTTAAGGAACAAGGCCTGGCTCTGGATATGGAAGACTTGGTATATGTCCAGAGATACTTCAAGGAAGAGGAAAGAAGAAACCCAACTGTTACAGAATTGAAAATAATAGATACCTACTGGTCTGACCATTGCAGGCATAAGACCTTTAATACTGAAATAACCAACATTGAAATTGATGAAGGAAGCCTAAAGAAGGTATTTGAAGAAGCAATAGTAGAGTATATAGCCTCAAGGAAATATGTTTACGGAGATAAATTGAAGCCTATAAGCCTTATGGACCTGGCTACTATTAACATGAAGGAGATAAGGAAAAAGGGGCTGTTAGAGGATAAGGAAGAAACAGACGAGGTAAATGCTGCATCTATTGAGATAGAAGTAGACCACAACGGTAAATCTGAAAAGTGGCTGTTAATGTTCAAAAATGAAACCCATAACCATCCTACAGAGATAGAACCCTTTGGAGGAGCTGCCACTTGCCTTGGGGGAGGAATCAGGGACCCATTATCCGGAAGGGCCTATGTATATCAGGCCATGAGGATAACAGGATCAGCTGATCCAAGGCAAAAATATGAGGATACATTACCAGGAAAGCTTCCACAGAGGAATATTACCCAGAAGGCAATGGAAGGCTATTCATCCTACGGAAACCAGATTGGAAGCACCTCAGGATATATTCAGGAGTTTTACCATGAAGGATTTGCTGCAAAGAGAATGGAACTGGGAGCCTTGGTTGCTGCAGCACCAAAGGACTGGGTTGTTAGAGGAAAGCCGGAAAAAGGAGACCTGGTACTTCTCATAGGAGGAAGAACAGGAAGGGACGGAATTGGAGCTGCTGTAGGTTTATCAAAGGAACAGACCAAGGAAGCCTTGATAAAAAGCGGCGCAGAAGTACAAAAAGGTGACCCAATACTGGAAAGGAAGATTGTAAGGCTTTTCAGAAATGAAAAAGCAACAAGGCTAATCAAGAAGTGCAACGATTCTGGCGCAGGTGGAGTTTCAGTAGCTGTTGGAGAATTGGCAGATAGCCTTTATATAGATTTGGATAAGGTGCCTTTAAAATATCCTGGCCTTAAGGATTGGGAAATTGCATTATCAGAATCCCAGGAAAGAATGGCAGTGTTAATAGATAGAAAGGACCTGGATGAGTTCATGGCCCTTGTAGAAGAGGAAGATTTGGAAGGCAGCGTCATTGCAGAGGTTACAGATACAAACAGAATGGTTATGACCTGGAGAGGGAAAAAAGTAGCAGATATAAGCAGAGCTTTCTTAAGCACCAATGGTATTAGAAAGAAAACAAGAGTAAAGCTGTTATCCCCTAAGGATGATTTATATCTTAAGAAAGCTCACTCATACATTAAAGGAGAAGATATAAGAAAAGACTTCATAGAGAACATGAGCAACCTAAACACTGCATCACAAAAGGGGCTTATTGAAAGATTTGACAATACCTACGGCTCAGGAACCGTTTTAAATCAGCTGGGGGGCAAGTATAAGCTTACTCCACAGGAAGGGATGGTTGCAAAGATTCCGGTTTACGATGGAAAAACTACTACCTGCTCAATAATGACCTGCGGATATGATCCATATTTAAGCTCCTGGAGCACATTTCACGGAGGTTACTATGCAGTTATTGAATCCATATCAAAGGCAGTGGCCTTGGGTGGAGACTTTAGAAAAATAAGGCTCACATTCCAGGAGTACTTTGAAAAGTTGGGAGATGACCCTGTTAAATGGGCTAAGCCATTTATGGCACTCCTTGGAGCCTTCCTGGTTCAGAAGAATCTGGATATTCCAAGCATTGGAGGAAAGGATTCAATGAGCGGAAGCTTTGGAGATATAGATGTACCTCCTTCACTACTAAGCTTTGCCGTTACTACAGAAAACATAAAAAATATAGTTTCCAGGGAGTTTAAAAAGGCTAACTCAGAGGTTGTACTTGTAGAACTTGGAATAGATGAAAAGGGACTGGTTGATTTTGAGGAATTAAAGAGAAATTACCTGAAGGTTAAGGAGCTTATAGATAAAGGTGTTGTGCTGTCAAGCTCTGTAGTGAAATTTGGAGGCATTGCAAGAAGCATTTCAGAAATGGCCTTTGGAAACAGAATAGGATTTGAGTTTAATGATGAAGTGCTGGGGAGAATGTACAATCCTCTATATGGCTCAATAATACTTGAAATTGAAGAAGGAAATGGTACTAAGGATTTATTTGAAGGCATAAATTACTCAATAGTCGGAAGGACCATATCTGAAGAGGAAATAAGATTAGGCGGAGAGGCAATTAGTCTCAATGAGCTTATTGAAAGCTGGCAAAAGCCTTTATCTGATGTATTTCCAGCAGATGAGGAAAAAAACCATGCAGAATATGTCTTCTATGAAAAAGGCACTAAAATTAGGAGAGCAGTAAGCATTGCAAAGCCAAAGGTATTAATTCCTGTATTTACAGGAACTCATGGAGAATATGACCTGGAGATGAAGTTTAAGGAAGCAGGGGCAGATGTTGAAGCATTTGTATTTAAGTCCAGGTCAAGGGATATGGTAATGGAATCCATTAATGAGCTTTCAAGAAAGATTAAGGACTGCCAGATATTAGCCTTTGCTAACGGATATATACTTGGAAATGAGCCTGAAAGCGGAGGGAAATTGCTAAACCTGTTATTCAGGGAATCACCACTTATGGATGCCATAAATGAGCATTTAACAGTGAAGGATGGACTTGTGCTGGGAGTTGGACAGGGACTTAATGCCCTTATAAAGCTGGGTCTTATAGAAAATGGATATGTATCTGAACTTGCTGATACTTCAGCATATATTGCCCATAACAGCAGTGGAAGGTTTATATCCACAGTAGTGGATGTAAAGGTGGTTTCAAACCTGTCACCATGGATGAGCGGAATGAATGTTGGATATGTATATTCAGTGCCTCTGGCAACTGGTGAAGGAAGAATAATATTGAGAAATGATGCATTTAAGGATAACGGACAGATTGCAACCCAATATGTTGAAGAAAATCCAACGGGTTCAGATTTAGGCATTGAATCCATTACAAGTCCGGATGGAAGGGTTTTGGGCACTGTAAGCTGTATTGATAGAGTAGGAATGGATATATACAAGAACCTAAACATAAAAGGAATTCACAATATATTTGAATCCGGTGTCAAATATTTTAAATAGGAGGGTGTAAATTGAAGGTAGCAATTGTAATGGGAAGCTTATCCGATAAGGAACTGGGGATGAAGGTTACTAAAATTCTGGATAGATTTGGAGTTGATTATGAGATTAGGGTCATATCAGCCCACAGGACTCCACATATAGCCTTTGATTTTGCTGAAAAGGCAGAGGAAAGAGGAATTGAAGTCATAATAGCCATAGCCGGGAAGGCAGCCCACCTGGCTGGAATCATTGCTGGTATTACGCCCCTTCCAGTAATAGGGATTCCAGCCAAGTCCTCTACTATGGACGGGTTGGACTCATTGTTATCAGTAGTGCAGATGCCAAAGGGGGTACCTGTTGCAACTGTTGCCATAGATGGAGGAGAAAATGGAGGGCTATTGGCAGTTCAGATGCTGTCTTTGAAATATCCTGAGTTAAGACAAAAGATCAAGGAATACAAGAGGGAAATGGCTGAGGAAGTAGTCAATATGGACAAAACCATTTGCGAGAATTAGAGGTGAGCATATTGAGTGGAGTTATTGGAATATACAGCAAAAACAGAAAAGATGCATCACAGATGGCATATTATGGCCTCTATGCACTGCAGCACAGAGGCCAGGCAAGCACAGGCATAGCAGTTAACAACAATGGATTTGTGGACTATCATAAGGGATTAGGTCTGGTAAATGAAGTGTTTTCAAGAGATGCCATAGACAGGCTCATTGGCAATATTGCCATAGGCCATATCAGATATGCTTCACATCGCGAGAACAAGGGATTAAGTATAGCAGAGCCACTGGCTGTAGGATATAAAAAAGGCGCCTTGGCCCTTTCCATGGACGGAAGCATAGTAAATGCCAAGGAACTAAGAGATAAGCTTGAGGACAGCGGTGTAATATTCCAAAGTAACCTGGATTCAGAGGTAATAGCCAATCTAATTGCAAGGCACCACAGAAACGGGCTGGAGGATGCAGTTATTAAGGCTATAGATGAAATAAAGGGCTCTTATAGCATAGTAATAATGAGCTCTGATAAGCTCATTGGAGTAAGGGATCCTTACGGGTTAAAACCCTTAGCCTTAGGAAGCATAAAAGATGGCTATATTATGGCATCGGAAACATGTGCCTTTGATACCATAGGTGCAGAGTTCATTAGGGATATAGAGCCTGGGGAAATGGTTGCTATAGATGAAAGGGGAGTAACTACTGTAAGGCTTAAATCAGCCAATAAGAGCCACTGCCTATTTGAATATATATATCTTGCCAGGCCTGATAGCCGTATGGATGGAAGGAGTGTATACAGGGCAAGAATTGAAGCCGGCAGACAGCTTTACAGGGAAAGCCCCGTTGAAGGGGATATTGTAATAGGAGCTCCTGATTCAGGAATAGTATCAGCCATTGGATATGCAGAGGAATCCAAAATACCATATAGAGAAGGACTGATAAAGAACAGATATGTAGGAAGAACCTTCATAGAGCCAACACAGGAGCAAAGGGAGCAGGGCGTAAGGATAAAGCTGAATGCCCTGAAGGAGAATATAAACAATAAAAGGGTGATTTTGGTAGATGATTCTATTGTAAGGGGAACAACCATAAAAAGAATTATAGAAATACTGAGGAAGGCTGGAGCTAAGGAGGTCCATGTAAGAATAAGCTCTCCACCTGTAACAAAGCCATGCTATTTAGGTGTGGATACTCCAAGGGAGGACAATCTTATGGCACACAATATGAGCGTTGAGGAGATCAGGAAATCCATAGGAGCAGATTCCCTGTGCTATCTGTCCCTGGAAGGGCTCATTAAGGCAGCTGGTGGAGAAAATGAATTTTGCACAGGATGCTTTACAGGGAAATACCCGGTATAAGTTATAAGACAGGGGGACGGTTCTTTTGTCTTATTTGTCTTAAAAGAACCGCCCCTGTGGTTAAATAACAGGAAAGAGGTGTAGATATGTCTCTAACATATAAGGATGCAGGTGTTGATAAGGAATCCGGATACAGAGAAGTTCAGCTTATAAAGGGATTTGTAAAGAAAACCAGTATTCCTGGAGTTCTATCTGATATAGGAGGTTTTTCAGGCCTCTTTCAGCTGGATACGAAAGCCTATGAAGAGCCGGTATTGGTATCAGGTACTGACGGAGTGGGCACAAAGCTGAAAATTGCATTTATGATGGATAAACACGATACAGTAGGGGAAGACTGCGTTGCAATGTGCATAAACGACATACTGTGCCAGGGTGCAAAGCCATTGTTCTTCCTTGACTATATTGCTACAGGAAAGCTAATACCAGAGAAGATGGCAAAAATTGTTGAAGGAGTAGCATCAGGGTGTATAAAGGCAGGTTGTGCACTTATAGGCGGTGAAACAGCAGAAATGCCTGGCTTCTACAATGAAGGGGAATATGACATTGCAGGATTTGGTGTAGGTGTAGTGGAAAAGAAAAAAATTATAACCGGTTCAAACATAAAGGAAGGAGATATAGTCATAGGATTGCCTTCAAGTGGAATACACAGCAATGGCTATTCTTTAGTGAGAAAAATAGTATTTGAAAAGAAAAAAATGGATGTGAATACCTTTATACCGGAACTGGGTACCACATTGGGAGAAGAGCTCATTAAGCCAACAAGAATATATTCCAATGTAGTGTTAAGCTTAATAGAAAGGTTTAACATAAAGGGCATAAGCCATATAACCGGAGGAGGGTTTTTTGAAAACATTCCAAGAACACTACCTGAGGGCTTAACAGCATATATAAACAAGTCAAGCATAGAAACACCGGTAATATTCAAGCTCCTTATGAAGTGGGGAAATATTGATGAAAAGGAAATGTACGGAACATTCAACATGGGAGTTGGAATGGTGCTTATTGTAGATGGCAGTGAATTGAAGGACATAGAGGAACATATTAAGGCAAAAAATGAAAAATACTTCATACTTGGAGATATAAGAAGGGGAAATGAAGGTGTAGTGCTATGCTAAACATAGGAGTGTTTATATCTGGCAATGGTACAAACCTTCAGGCAATAATAGATGCAATAGATGAAGGGATAATTGATGGTAGGATTAGGCTTATTATATCCAACAGAAAGGATGCCTATGGCCTTCAGCGAGGCAAAAATGCAAATATAGAATCTATATATATTGATCCGAAAGAATATGATGACGAGGAGTATAGCAACAAGCTCATTGAGGAGCTAAGGGAAAGGGAAATAGAACTTGTCATACTGGCAGGCTTTTTGAAGATACTTCCCGGGAAGTTCATCAATGAGTACAGAAACAGGATAATAAACATACACCCATCTTTAATTCCAAGCTTCTGCGGCAAAGGATACTATGGAGAGAAAGTTCATAAGGCAGTACTTGACTATGGAGTTAAATATACCGGCGCTACAGTCCATTTTGTTGATGAAGGCGCAGATACAGGACCCATTATAATGCAGGAGGTTGTTAAGGTGGATGATAATGACACCGTAGACACCTTAAGGGAAAAGGTATTGAAGGTGGAACACAGGCTTTTGGTGGAATCAGTAAAGCTTTATTGCCAAGGCAGGATTAGAGTAAATGGAAGGAAAGTTACTATAGATTGGGAGTGATAACATGAAGAGAGCTTTAATAAGCGTGTATGAAAAAAGGGGAATAGTGGAGTTTGCAAAAAAATTAGTAGAGCTTGGATGGCAGATAATATCCACAGGAGGCACCTTAAGGGAGCTTAAAGGCTCAGGTATTGATGTAATAGGAATTGAGGAGGTAACAGGATTTCCGGAAATACTGGATGGAAGGGTGAAAACATTAAATCCCTATATCCATGGAGGAATACTTTACAGAAGAGATGATGAAAGCCATGTAAGTACCGTTAAGGATATGAATATTTCTTCCATAGATATGGTGGTGAACAACCTGTATCCCTTTGAAGAAACACTGAGGAAAGAGGATGTAACTTATGATGAAATTATAGAGAACATAGACATAGGCGGTCCTTCCATGATAAGGGCTGCAGCCAAAAACTATAAACATGTGACAGTTATAGTTGACCCTGAAGATTACCAATTGGTTTTAAATGAGCTTATGGAAAATGGAGAAACTACCCTCAAAACCCGCCTTTATCTCGCAAGAAAGGTTTTTAACTATACTGCATACTATGATTTTCTCATATCTCACTATTTTAATAAGCTGGATGATGTGAAATTCCCTGAATTCATGACATTGGGGTATAGGCTTAGGGAAAAGCTTAGATATGGAGAAAATCCTCATCAAAATGCAGCCTTCTATGTAAAATCAGATATAACTGAAGGAAGCATTGCAAAAGGTGAAAAGCTCCACGGTAAGGAACTATCCTTTAACAATATAAACGATGGAAGTGCTGCACTGGATATGGTAAAGGAATTTGATGAGCCAACTGTGGTGGCTGTAAAGCATGCAAATCCATGTGGTATAGGAAGCGGTATTAGCATTTTGGAAGCCTACCTGAAGGCCTATGAATGCGATAAGGAATCCATATACGGTGGAATAGTTGCAGCCAACAGGGAAATAGATGAGGATACTGCAATGGAAATGAGCAAGATATTTCTTGAGGTTATAATTGCGCCATCCTTTACTGAAGGTGCCATTGAAATACTTGCCAAGAAGAAGAATCTAAGGCTTATTCAGGTGGGGGAATTAGGTGACATAAATGAAGAAATGGAGCTGAAACATGTATCTGGTGGTATATTGATTCAGGATAAGGACACAAGGAGCCTTTTGGATGATATAAAAGTGGTAACTGAAAGAAAGCCAACCTCAGAGGAAATGGAGGACTTAATGTTTGCCTGGAAGGCAGTTAAGCATTTGAAGTCAAATGGGGTGGTAATAGCCAAGAATAAGGCAACCATTGGCATTGGAGGAGGAGAGGTTAACCGTTTCTGGGCAGTGGAGAATGCAATAAAAAGGGCAAAGGACAATACAATGGGAAGCGTATTGGCATCTGACGGATTCTTCCCCTTTAAGGATTCCATAGAGCTGCTTGGGAAATCAGGAATTACTGCAATAATTCAGCCGGGAGGTTCCATAAGGGATGAAGAGGTAATTGAGGAAGCCAACAAGTACAATATTGCCATGGTATTTACAGGTATCAGGCATTTTAAGCACTAGGAGGTTTTTGTATGAAGGTACTGGTTGTAGGAAGCGGTGGAAGGGAACATGCTTTATGCTGGAAAATAGCACAATCTGATGAGGTGGATAAAATCTACTGTGCACCAGGAAACGGCGGCACAAACCTTGTTGCAGAAAATGTGGATATAAAGGCCAACGACATAGACGGGCTTTTGGATTTTGCAGTAAAAAACAATATAGACTTAACTGTTGTAGGCCCTGAGGAGCCATTGGTTCTAGGAATTGTTGACAGGTTTCAGGAGAGGGGACTTAAAATATTCGGACCTGATAAAAGCTGTGCAAGGCTTGAAGGAAGCAAAAGCTTTGCAAAGAGTTTTATGGAAAAATACAGTATTCCCACTGCAAGGTATAGAGTCTATGAAAACTACAATAAAGCCTGTGAAGGTATAAAGGAATTTAACTATCCCCTGGTAATAAAGGCTGATGGACTCTGCCTAGGAAAGGGAGTTGAAATAGTGAATACCCAAGAAGAGGCCATAAAGGTATTGGAGGATGTGCTTGAAAACAGGAAATTCGGCAAAGAGGGAAGCAAGGTTGTCATAGAGGAATATCTTGACGGAATTGAAGCATCATTGCTATGCTTTGTAACGGATAATAGGATTATACCTATGGAAAGCGCAAAAGACTACAAAAAGGCATATGATGGAGACCTGGGGCCAAATACTGGAGGAGTAGGCGCTTTTTCACCAAGCCCATTGTTTACGGAAAGCCTGAAAACAAGGATTAAGGAGGAGATACTTGACAGAATCCAGTATGGATTGCAGGAGGAAGGCCTCAACTATAATGGAATTCTCTATGTTGGCCTTATGATAGTAGATGGAAGCCCTAAGGTACTGGAGTTTAATGTAAGATTTGGAGATCCTGAAACTGAAGTGTTGATACCAAGGCTTGAAAGCGACATAGTTGATCTGTTCCAAAAGACCATAGATTCAACGCTGGATAGTTCAGATATTCTGTGGAAGAAGGAAAGCTCCCTGACTGTAGTATTGACATCGGAAGGATATCCTTTAAAGTATGAAAAGGGATTTGAAATAGAGGGGCATGAATCCCTGAATGAATCAATAATACTTTTCCATAATGGAACAAAGCTTCAGGAAAATAGGCTTTTAACAGATGGAGGTAGGGTCTTGTCAGTTATAGCATTAGGAAATACCATAGAGGAAGCAAGGAGGAAGGTATATTCGAATATAAACAATATTAGATTCAAGGGAATGTTCTACAGGAAGGATATTGGAAAATAATATTTTGGAATAAGGCTTTAAGGTATACACTTTAAAGCCTTGATTTTTGTCTGATAAACAGCTAAAGTATTATTGAAGGCTGTACATTTTAGAAATTATTAGAGGAAAACGTTTAAATATACCCTGGTTTTTGGTATAATCTAATTAATGAGTTAAATTGTGTTAGTTATTTCAGCAAAAAATATACATAATATATTTTGTTAGATATAATGCCAATCTTCCCTGGGAACATGAATATAGGTATAAGGAGGTATACTAGTGAAAACTGATGTTCAAATTGCTCAAGAAGCAAAAATGCTTCCCATAACTGAAGTTGCAAAAAAAATTGGGCTGGACGAAGAGGATTTAATACTTTATGGGAAGTATAAGGCAAAGGTAAACATTAAAGTTTTTGAAAAGCTTAAGGACAAAAAAGATGGAAAGCTTGTTTTAGTTACAGCCATAAATCCTACTCCAGCTGGGGAAGGTAAAACCACCACCAATATAGGCCTTTCCATGGGTTTAAACAAGATTGGCAAAACTGCCATTACTGCTTTAAGGGAGCCATCCTTAGGGCCCAGCTTTGGAGTAAAGGGTGGTGCTGCAGGAGGCGGTTATGCACAGGTAGTTCCTATGGAGGATATAAATCTTCATTTTACTGGAGATTTTCATGCCATAACTACAGCTCATAACCTGATTTCAGCTCTACTGGATAATCACTTGCATCAAGGGAATCAACTGAATATAGATCCAAGGAGAATTGTCTGGAAGAGAGTTCTGGATATGAATGACAGGGCATTGAGAAACATAGTTGTAGGACTTGGTGGAAGAACAAACGGAGTTCCTAGAGAAGATGGCTTTGATATTACTGTGGCATCTGAGATAATGGCTATATTCTGCCTGGCAAAGGATCTGGAGGATTTAAAGGAAAGGGTAGCAAATATAATTGTTGCATATAGATATGATGGAAGCCCTGTGTATGTAAAGGACCTGAAGGCACAGGGTGCAGTGGCATTGCTTATGAAGGATGCAATACATCCAAATTTGGTTCAAACGCTGGAAAATACACCTGCATTGATCCATGGAGGTCCATTTGCCAATATTGCCCATGGATGCAACTCCATATTGGCTACTAAGCTTGCATTAAAGCTTGCAGATTATACAATTACCGAGGCAGGATTCGGTGCCGATCTGGGGGCTGAAAAGTTCTTTGATATTAAAGCCAGATTCGGAAATTTAAAGCCTGATGCAGCAGTAATAGTTGCTACAGTAAGAGCCCTTAAACACCACGGTGGAGTTAAGAAGGATGAACTTGGAGTAGAAAATATAGATGCCCTGGCAAGAGGATTTGAAAACCTTGAAAAGCATATTGAAAATGTAAATAAGTTTGGAGTACCTGCAGTAGTTGCCATAAACAGATTCCCAACTGATACTGAAAGGGAATTGGAGTTTTTGATGAGCAAATGCAGGAAAGCTGGAGCTGAAGCAGTGCTTTCAGAGGTATGGGCAAAAGGAGGAGATGGAGCTATTGAATTAGCAAAAAAAGTAGTAGAGATATGCGAAACAAAGGAATCTAGGTTCAAACCATTGTATGATGTAGATGAGCCCATTAAGGATAAGATAGAGAAAATAGCAGTAGAAATTTATGGTGCTGACGGAGTGGAATATACAAAAACATGCGAAAAGAAGATTAAAGAGTTTGAAGAGCTAGGACTGGATAAGATGCCAATTTGTATGGCTAAAACTCAATATTCCCTATCTGATGACCCAACTCTTTTGGCAAGGCCAAAGGGATTTAAAATAACAGTAAGGGACATAAAGGTATCCAATGGTGCTGGGTTTATAGTTGCATTGACTGGAGATATCATGACTATGCCTGGATTGCCAAAGGTACCTGCTGCAAATAATATTGATATATTGGAAAACGGAGAAATAGTTGGGTTATTCTAAATCTGGGATATAATCCCAGATTTTCCATTCTAGATACGTCATTTATAGATGACACCAAAATATTAATAGGGTGGTGAGGTCTTGGTAGAATTTAATTCAAGGATAAAAAGCAAACAGGTAGATGAGCTATTTGATGCAATCCTAATGCTCAGGGACAAGGAGGAATGTTATCGATTTTTTGAGGATTTATGCACCATAAAGGAAATAAATTCAATAGCTCAAAGATTGGAAGTGGCTAAACTGTTGACTATGAAAAAAACCTATACTGAAATTGAAAACATAACGGGAGCCAGCACTGCTACTATAAGCAGGGTAAACAGGGCACTAAACTATGGAGTAGATGGATATAAGATTATATTGAGAAGGCAGGGAATTTTGAAGGATTAATAGGACAGGCTAAGAGTGTTACCTGGCACTATAAATAGTGCCAGGCTACACTTTAGAATTATATTGAAATATAATTCTAAAGTGTGGGAATCTGCATATAAGGGTGATTTAAATGAAGAATATGATGCTCAACTTTTTAAAGGGAGTAGCAATTGGAGCAGGAGCCATTGCACCGGGGGTAAGCGGAGGAGCTATAGCCGTTATACTTGGAATATATGAAAAGATAACCTATGCCATTGGAAATATATTCAGGGACTTTAGGAAGAGCCTAACCTATCTAATGCCCTATGGGTCTGGGGCAATAACAGGAGTTTTGGTATTTAGCAATATTTTTAAGTATTTATTCATTTATTATAATGTGGAAATAAGATATCTGTTTGTGGGACTTATGGCAGGAACCTTTCCATCCCTGTTTAAAAAGGCAAACAAAAATGGATTTAGAAAAGAATATATAATATTGCTTATTGTGGCATTTTTAATAACCAGTTTGCTATCTGTAATGGAAAATAGCATTAATAGTTCAATTTCAGATAAAGACTTTTCAGTTTTTCAGCTCATATTATATGGAGTCATAATAGGGGTAGGGACCATAATACCGGGAGTAAGCTCTTCGGTAATTCTAATATACTTAGGATCCTATGAGGTTCTTTTGGATGCTTTGGCGTCATTGAAGATATTCATGTTAATACCTGTTGGAATTGGATTTGTTATATGCTTCTTACTGCTATCAAAGGCTATTTCCATGTTATTTGACAGGGTTTATGGATATACATACTATGCAATACTAGGATTTGTAGTTGGCTCTATTATACCTATATTCCCGGGATTTAACCTGGATATAAGGCATATTATAAGCTTAGCAATAATGCTCATAGGCTTGTGGGCATCATATTATTTAAGCAGGTTTGAAAAGGAATAGGTAGAGCAAAGTGTGGCAGCCTTTTTATTAAAAAAATTAAAAGGGCTGTCCTTTTTTTGTTGACTTTTTTTGTATATAAACATATAATAATAATAGAAACATATGAACCATTGTTCAAATGTTCATAAAAAAGGAGGTTAGCTATGGATAAAAGGGATATTGAAAGCTGCGAGATCACTGCTATTCATGAGGATATCATAGATTCTGTAAAGGAAAAGATGCCCGAGGAAGAAACCCTATGTGATTTGGCAGAACTGTTTAAGGTATTTGGGGATTCCACCAGAGTTAAAATTCTCTGGGCACTGGATGAATCCGAAATGTGTGTATGTGATATTGCAGCTCTTCTTAATATGACTCAATCTGCAATTTCCCATCAGCTGAGAATTTTAAAACAGGCCAGGCTTGTAAAGAGCAGGAGGGAAGGAAAAGTAGTCTATTATTCTCTGGATGATGACCATGTAAAGGAGATATTTGACCAGGGTTTAAGCCATATTAAGGAAAAATAGTCCATTAAGGGGGGAACATTATGACGGTAGCCGTAAAAAAGGAGTTAATACTGGAGGGGCTTAGCTGCGCTCATTGCTCTGAAAAAATTGAGAAGGAAGTAAACGAAATAGATGGAATCAGTGCACATATGAATTTCGTCACAAAGGTTCTTACAATAGAAGGCGGAGCAGAGGAACTGGAAGGCATATATGATAAAGTAAGCAATATAGTCAAAAAATATGAGCCCCATGTAAAGGTAATTGATAACATGGTTGAAGACCATGATCACCATGGCCATTCTCACGGCCATGTACACAGCCATGGGGACGAATCATATGTGAAGCCTGTTATAAGGATTGGATTGAGCTTATTGCTGTTCTTCACAGGAATTATTATGGATTTATCTGGACCCTTTGAACTGGTTATTTATCTGACAAGCTATACAATAGTTGGAGGAGATGTATTATTAAGGGCAATTAAGAACATATCAAGGGGCCAGGTGTTTGATGAGAACTTTCTGATGACCATTGCAACAATTGGTGCCTTTTTTGTTGGAGAATATCCTGAAGGCGTTGCAGTAATGCTTTTCTATCAGGTAGGAGAGCTTTTTCAGGATATAGCCATAAACCGATCGAGGAAGTCAATAACCTCCTTAATGGACATAAAGCCTGAATATGCCAACTTAAAGGTTGGGGAAAGCATTATAAAGGTTTCTCCAGAGGATGTAAGAGTTGGAGATATAATAGTTGTAAAGCCAGGGGAGAAAATACCTCTGGATGGAAAGGTTATAGAAGGGTATTCTACGGCAGATACTTCTGCACTGACAGGTGAGTCCATTCCAAGGGAATTAGAGCCTGGCAGCATTGCATTAAGCGGATTTATTAACAACAGCGGGCTTTTGACAATAGAGGTAACCAAAAGCTATGGTGAATCAACTGTTGCAAGGATTCTGGATTTAGTTCAGAATGCAAGTACAAGAAAGGCTCCAACGGAAAAGTTCATAACCAGATTTGCTAGATACTATACTCCAATAGTGGTATTTTTGGCCTTAGGAATAGCCTTGATTCCACCTGTTGTATTAAGAGAGCAGTTTTCAGAGTGGATATACAGAGCTTTGATATTTCTGGTAATATCATGTCCCTGTGCCCTTGTCATATCAATTCCCCTGGGATTCTTTGGCGGAATTGGAGGAGCGTCCAGAAAGGGCATATTGGTAAAGGGAAGCAACTTCCTGGAGGCTTTAAACCACGTTGAAACTATAGTATTCGATAAAACAGGTACCCTTACAAAGGGAGTATTCAATGTAACAGGTGTTTTTGCCCAAAATGGATTTAGTAAAGAACAATTAATTGAACTTGCAGCTTTTGCTGAAAGCTTTTCAAACCATCCAATTGCCGTATCTATATTAAAGGAATATGGAAAGGAAGTCAATAAGGCTACAGTTGAAGGATATGAAGAAATACCAGGCCATGGAACAAAATTAAAGGTAAACGGCAAGGTTATAATTGCAGGAAACAGAAAACTCATGAATAGGGAGAATATTAGATGTGCGGATACAGATTCAATCGGAACCATTGTCCATGTGGCAGTAGATAATATGTATGCCGGATATATAGTCATATCTGATGAGATTAAAGAGGATTCCAAAAAGGCTATCAAGGAATTGAAGGAACTTGGAATAAGGAAAAATGTCATGCTTACAGGGGATATAAAAGCTGTTGGTGATAAAATAGGTAAAGAGCTAGGGCTGGACGAGATATACTCAGAGCTTTTGCCACATGATAAAGTAGAAAAGCTTGAGCTTTTGGATAGCCAGAAATCTCCAAGGGGAAAGCTTATATATGTAGGAGATGGCATAAACGATGCGCCTGTTCTTGCAAGGGCAGATATTGGAATAGCCATGGGAGGGTTAGGCTCCGATGCAGCCATTGAGGCAGCAGATGTTGTCATAATGACAGATGAACCTTCTAAAATAGCTGCAGCCATTAGGATAGCAAGGAAAACCCAAAGGATAGTATGGCAGAATATAGTATTTGCTTTAGGTATAAAGATATTGTTTTTGGCAATGGGAGCCTTTGGCGTGGCAACCATGTGGGAAGCAGTATTTGCCGATGTTGGTGTAGCAGTAATTGCCATACTAAATGCCATGAGGGCCATGAATGTGAAGTAATCGTGCAACGGGTGCGTGCAACGGGGACGGGGGTTTTTGCATTAATTTAATGCAAAAATTTTCGTCCCTAATGCATAAAAAAATGTTTCCTGATTTAATGCTTTAATATATAATAGTTATTATTAATTTTATTCTAAATTAAGAAAGGAAGTCTTTTATGAAAAAAGCGTCTATAAATCAGGAAGAGCAGGAAAAAAAGATAAGAAGTTTAATAAAGGAAAAGAATGTCAGATTCATTGTATTGCAGATTGCAGATATATTAGGTTCTGCAAAGAGCACTACCCTTCCAGTAAATCAGATTGACAAAGTATTAAATAACGAAATAATGTTTGACGGCTCATCTATTGATGGATTTACGCGTATTGAAGAATCAGATATGTATTTATATCCAGACTTATCAACATTTAGCCTGCTGCCATGGCCAACTTTAAACGGATATACTGTAGCCAGAATGATATGTGATGTATATACTCCAGATGGCAAACCTTTTGAGGGGGACCCAAGATATGTTTTAAAAAGAGCCATTAAGAAAGCAGAGGAAATGGGTTACACTTTTAACGTTGGGCCAGAGCCTGAGTTTTATATATTTAAAAAAGATGAAAAAGGAGACCCTGTATTTGAAAGCAAGGATAAAGCAGGATATTTTGATATGGCACCTATGGATAAAGGTGAAAGCGTAAGAGAAGCTATTACTGTTGCTTTGGAAAACCTGGGCTTTGAAGTTGAGGCTGCCCACCATGAATGTGGGCCAGGACAGCATGAAATAGATTTTAAATATGCAGATGCCCTAAGGACTGCTGATAATATTATGACTTTCAAGTATGTGGTAAAAAAGATTGCAGATGATTTAGGGTTGTTTGCAACTTTTATGCCAAAGCCAGTTGCAGGAATTGCAGGTTCTGGAATGCATTTAAATATGTCCCTTTTTAAGGATGGGGAAAATATATTTTATGATGAACATAAGGAAAATAAGTTAAGCGACGAAGCACTGTATTTCATTGGAGGAATACTTAAACATGCCAGAGGATTTGCAGCCATTACAAATCCTATTGTAAATTCCTATAAAAGGCTTGTAAGCGGGTTTGAAGCTCCGGTAAATATAGCCTGGTCTGAAAAAAACAGAAGTCCATTAATTAGAATACCAGCCAAAAGGGGAGCAAGTACAAGAATTGAGCTTAGGAACCCAGACCCATCATGCAACCCATATTTAGCTCTTGCTGTTACATTAACTGCAGGACTGGATGGAATAATAAACAGGATAGAACCACCAGAGCCAATAAATAGAAATATATATGAAATGTGTGCTGAAGAAATAAAGGAAAATCATATAGAGGCATTGCCCAAAAATTTATATGAGGCCATAATGGAATTATCCAATGATGAGCTTATTAAGGAAGCTTTAGGAAGCCATGTAACAAATAAATTTATAACAGCAAAGTTGAAGGAATGGAAGAGCTACACTTCTAAAGTCCATCAATGGGAACTGGAGCAATATTTAAGATCATAGTGTGCAAAAAGAAAATTATATAGGGCATTGCTAAAAAAATTATATAAGCTATAATAGAATTAGCATATACCATGTAATGCAATAGGAATGCGGTTTTTGGAAAGATAGTTACCTATTGCATATTTTGTATTTTACAAAACATTATTTGTTGGATATTGATGAAAAATGATTTGAAGACAATCATTGCATAAATAAAGAGGTGGTTTAGTTGATAAGTGCTAAAAAATGTAAGGCTGGTTTTACTATTATAGAGGTTTTGCTTTCCATAGTTATAATTGGGATAATTGCATCAGTATGTTTACCAATATTCACACTATCAGCTAAAACCAACAGGCAAACTGAACAAACCCTTGATTCTACTTATTTAGGACAAAATGCCATGGAAGAAGTATATCATTTGAGCAGGAGTATTCCTTATGAAGAATTAGCAAATCATGGGTATACCTATGTTAAGGGAAAATATATTTATAGTCATGAATATGACAGTGGTAAGTATTTGACAATAGAAATTGAGAAAGAGAAGGAAAATAATGACTTAGTAAGGGTAATAGTTAAGGTGTATGATAATAAGGATATGAATAAATTAGAAACACAATATGAATCGTTATATATCTGGAAAGAATTAGGGGGTACTTCAGGTGGGGAGGAATAGAGGTTTTACTTTAATAGAATTGATTATAACCTTAGGGCTCATAGGTATATTTTTGTCAATGGCATTTTCCCCGTTTATATTTTCCTATAAAAATTTTAGCAATCAAAATACAAATGCAGCAGATATAGCTGTTGCCCGCAGAGCAATGGATTATCTAGTTAGGGAAATCAGAAAATCTGATAGTATTGAGGTAGGGAAAGGTGATGCAGGCGGTGGCTTTGCTAAAGAATTAATAATAGATGGTTGTACTTATGAGATTATAGATAGAAGCCTTTGCAAAGATGGTGAAGAGTTTATTAAAGGAATTGACGAATTGAGAGTAAGGGAGATTATGGATGAAGATGAGGGAATAGGGATGGAAATAAACATAGTTATAAAAAATGGCAAAGGAGAAGACTATATACTATCTTCAACTGTTTATATCAGAGGAGGAGGTGAACAGTTTGTGGAGGATGATTAAAGAAGAAAAAGGCTTTGCTATGATAATTGCAGTGTTTGCTTTAGCATTATTATCAATTTTCAGCATAGCAATTATTAACGTTTCAGCATCTAATTATAAGATGACAAAAGTGGATAGCAAAAGCCAGGCTGCTTATTATATAGCTGAAGCTGGGGTGAATTATATTATTGACCAAATAAGTAAAGAAATAGAGGAAAATGGAAGCAAATATAACACAAGTGTAGAATTTTTCCAGCATATAGAAGAAATGTATACTACTAAAACTTTTACCTTAGAAGATTTTGAAGTAAATAATGGAGAGAAACCAAAAGCTATTATATCAGTAAGTAAAAATGATGAAGATGAAAATATAAGGGATTACAGAATAGAATCAGTTGGAATTATTGGAGATAGCAGTAGGTCTGTGGATGCAATAATATCAATAATTTGCCATACAAATGAAAATGAAGTGACTGACCAATTAATATTTTATGCAGAAAAATTTAGATTTCTTGGTACATCAGTAAATGCTGTTTCAGGAAGTATAATTATGGATGGAATAGAGACTCATGATTTAAATGGAGGCTCCTTATTAAATATAAGCAATATGTATTTTAATGGACCTGTTAAGATGAATGGAGGATCAGCATCTTTTGGAAGTGAAGCTAAACCTGGAAGTATATATGTAAATGGCGATTTAGAATTTTGGAATGGCACAAGAAATGTGTATGGAGATATAAGAGTTAATGGCAATTTTAGACTAAAGGATGCCATAATTCATGGTAATGTATATGTAAATGGTGATTTAGAATTAAGTTGGACTCCAGATATTAAAAAAAATATATATTATACTGGTGATCTAATAATAACGAGTAACGGGATAATAATAGATCCAAAAGAATATAATCAGGACTTACTAAATAAGTGTATAAAAGTTAATAGCTTAGATAGTTTTCAAATACCAATAATTGATTTTAGCTTAAGAGAAGATAGTTGGTATAAAAAAAATGGATATACGATTATTGAAGGAAATGTTAGTACTACAGTACCTGATAATGCTAGATGGTTAGTAGATAATTATAATTATACTGGTTGGCCACAATGGGATATTAATGATGGATATTTTACTAATGTTGTAATTGTAAGCAAAGGCAATATAACAATAAATACTGGTACTAGCTTTACAGGAGCACTAATAGCGCCTAATGGAATTGTTCAATTACCTCAAGGAGGTACAAACTTTAATGGTGTAATAATAAGCAAAAAGGGCATTGAAATTACAGGAGGGGGCAGTATATATAATTTAAAGAGTTTAAAGGAAGTATTTGATAATGAAAGTATTCCTTTTATATATAATATTCAGAGTGAAGATAATAGTGGGAATGGTACATTAGGTAGCATAGAAATAAGTATAAAAAGAGGTATAAAGGAGACGCAATAAATGCATCTCCTTTATTCAATAATATTTACCAGTGTCCCAATCTTCTCAATATAACATTCAACTATATCGCCAGATTTCAAGAATCTTGGTGGGTTAAATCCCATTCCCACTCCTTTTGGCGTTCCTGTAAGTATTATATCTCCAGCTCTTAAGGTAAGCCCCTTGGATAGATCGGAGATTATATAAGGTATATCAAATATCAGCTCTCTTGTATTGGAACTTTGTCTTATTTCGCCGTTTACCTTACTTATTATGTCCAATTCAACAGGGAATTCTATTTCAGACTTATGGACAATGTAAGGGCCCATTGGCGTAAATGTATCCAGGCTTTTCCCCTTAAACCATTGGCTGTGCTTCTTCTGTATGTCCCTTGCAGTTATATCGTTGGCAATGGTGTATCCAAATATGTATTCCTCTGCCTTTTCAGCTGGTATATCCTTTCCATCCCTGCCAATTATAACGGCCAGCTCTACTTCATAATCTATATTTTCAGTGTATTCCTTTGGGATTATTACCTTGTCCATATGCCCAATACATGGATCTGCTACCTTTGTAAAGTAGATTGGATAATCAGGAATATCCGCACTTCCGCTAGGAAGGCTTTTTATTTCCAAAGCATGGTCTCTATAGTTTTTGCCTAAACAGAATACATTTCTTCTGGGATGAGGAATAGGAGCAGTAATCTTTACTTTGTCATAGGGAATGGGCTCAATATGTTCGTTAGATAAAATGGTTTCAATATCCTGAATTAAGGAATCAGAATAGGTACGTATAAATTCCAGCAGGTTTTTAGGCATTTCCTTTCCTAAATGCTTTAGTATTGTATCCATGGGTACAATAGAATTCTTATCTGCTATTCCATAATATTCTTTATCATTATATATATAAGATATAAATCTCATATAAAAACCCCTTTCCTTCACAATATACTTATATTTTAGCATAAAAAAGATGCAATGGGGACGGGGGTTTTTGCATTAATTTAATGCAAAAACCCCC
>DUMS01000072.1 GCA_012839745.1 Tissierellia bacterium | reverse complement strand
CTATATGACCTGCCTAGGGAGGGGTGATGACACACCCTTAACTCTGGGTCATACTTGCCTACCAGAAATGGACTGGCGTTTAATCACCAGAGAATCCCCTGACTTTAGTCATGGGGAGTGTCAATTTCTTAATATATGCAAAACCAAACCTATATTATAATATAATTGAGAATATTAGAATTGAATTGGGAGGTATAGAGATGAAACATGTTGTTGCCATTAATGCCAGCCCACGCAGTAGCTGGAATACAGCCCAACTAGTAGAGGCTGCAGCCAAGGGAGCTCAAGAGGCTGGAGCTACTATTGAAATCATCCATCTTTATAATCTTGAGCCATTTAAAGGTTGTATTTCCTGCTTTGGCTGTAAGCTACCTAATAGCTTTGGTAAATGTGTTGTTAAGGATGGTTTAACAGAGGTTTTGGATAAAATCCGTAAAGCAGATGCCCTTATACTCGGTTCACCAAATTATCTTGGGGAATTGACAGCAGGGTTTAGAGCTCTTTATGAACGATTAGTTTTCCAATCTTTAACTTATAATAAGGAACGACCTAATTGTAATGAACATATGATTCCAGTCTTGCTCATTACCACAAGCAATTGTGATGAAAGCCTTTATGATAAAATAGGATATACAGCCATGTTAGAAGGATATAAGCAAAGGTTGGAACGCTTTGTAGGACCAACTAAAACTATGATTTATGGAAATACTTTGCAGGTAGATGATTATAGCAAATATAACTGGACTATTTTTGATCCTGTTGAGAAAAAGGCTCATCATAAAGAGGTATTCCCCTTAAAACTGAAAGAAGCATATAAGCTTGGAGCAGGACTTGTTTGATTAATTAAAGCTTTTTATAGAAAAATCAAGAATAAGGGGAAATAAATAATATAAAAAGCATTGGGTAGCTGCAACTAACCAATGCTATTTATCTAAATACAGGCTATACCACCTGGAATATATAAAACTTAAGATAGTCCGTTTCCGGAACATTCCACAGGATGGGATGGTCCGGAGCCTGCTGACGGGCTTCAATCTGCCTGAGGGACACTGTGGCATCCATTGCAGCGCTTGCCAGCACTTTGCGGAATAATTCATCTGTCATAAAGTGGCTGCAGCTGCAGGTGGCCAGATATCCGCCTCGAGGCAGTAGCTTCATGGCCTTTAGGTTAATCTCCTTATATCCGCGGGCAGCGTCCTTGACTGTCTTGCGTGATTTGGTAAAGGCAGGCGGGTCAAGGATGATAAAGTCATAATCCTTGCATTTCTGCTCTGCTAGTCTTGTTAGCAGATCAAATACGTCCTCACACAGAAAATCCATTTTTCCGTCCAGTCCATTGCGTATGGCATTTGATTTTGCCATGTCAATGGCTGACTGTGATATGTCTACACATGTTACATGCTCTGCTCCGCCCAATGCTGCATTGAGGCCAAAGGAGCCTGTATGGGTAAAGCAGTCCAGAACGCGCTTGTCTTTGGCAATGCGGGCTACAGCAGCCCGATTATACTTCTGGTCCAGGAAAAATCCGGTTTTCTGCCCATTTTCCACATCTACCAGATATCTCACTCCATTTTCACATATCTCCGTTATGGCGGACTCAGGCGTTGGTATGCCATCAAGCTGGTACCAGCCCTTATACTCAGGCAGGCCTTCCTTTGCACGCAAGGCAATGTCATTGCGTTCATAAATGCCTGCGATGGTTTCGCCCATTTCAGCAAGCACATCCCAAAGGGCACGGTAAACCATATCCTTGACAAGTTCCATGCCAAGGGAGGTAATCTGCACGGATAGAATGCTACCGTAGCGGTCTACTGTCAGTCCTGGCATTTGGTCAGCCTCGCCATGAATCAGGCGGCAGCAGGTGAAATCTGTACCAGGCATGACAGTTTTACGGTAGCGAATGGCATATTCCACACGGCGGCGCCAAAAGCGGGTGTCAAATACATCGTTGGCATTGCGTGAAATAAGTCGAACAGTAATCTTGCTGGCATTGTTGTAAAAACCCGTTCCCATAAAGGAATTTTTAGCATATACATCTACCAATTGGCCGTTTTTGGGTTTGCCTTCTGTTTCTAGAATTTCTTCTCCATATATCCAGGGATGCCCATTCTGGACACTGCGCTTTGCCTTGGGGGATATGATGACTTTGGGATACTGCCGTTTCTGTTTCATCTGTGTCTCCTTTCAAAACAGGTTTTTTATGTGTTGATTGTAGCATATTTCTTACCTGCCTTCAACGGGGTTAGAGTATTACTCCTCATAGATCATTTTGCGCGTCATTCCGCCATCCACAATAAGGTTAATGCCTGTTACGAAGTTATTTTCTTTTGCAGTTAAATAAAGACAAGCTCTGGCAATATCATCAGGTTTTCCTACTCTCCTGGATAGATGCTGCTCATGATCAATTGGACGCAATTTTGCATAATCTCCCGTTTCAATCCAGCCTGGGGATATGCAATTAACCGTAATTCTATCTTTGCTCAGGGAAGCTGACAGGGCATGGGTAAGAGCGACAATTCCGCCTTTAGAAGCAGCATAGGCTTCGGAATTGGGCTCGGACATAATTGCTCTTGTGGAGGCAATATTTACAATAGAACCGCCATATTTATTCTTGCGCATGTATTTGGCTGCTTCACGGGAACATAAGAAAGCACTTCTTAAGTTTGTGTTTATTAGATCATCCCATTCTTCCAAGGTTAAGTCATATGGTGACTTAAATAACCCTTTTCCAGCATTATTGATTAAAATATCAATTCGACCGTATGTTTGAAAGGCGATTTCCATTAAGCGGACAATATCTGCCTCCCGTCGCACATCGGTTTGGACAAAAATAGCATTTTCACCCTGCTTCTTAATGAGGGAAGCTGTTTCTGTCCCAGCTTTTTCATCTATATCGGCTATAACAACATAGGCTCCTTGCATGGCATATTGTAAAGCAACTCCTCTTCCTATGCCATTTGCAGCTCCAGTTATAATTACTGTTTTGCTTGAAAAATCCAAATCAATCACTTCCTTAATAAATTTATTATCGATATTAATATAACAAAAAAATGGGATTTATAGTATGAAAGTTTTAAAAGTAAGGGGAAAGTGTGTTTGACACTGATGAGCCAAAGGTTTAAATCTACAACAAAACCTACTTGTTCCAGCCTGGTATATTACTTGTCTTAACAGCATGGAACAGTCGTTCCTTAACTCCAGGGTTCTCGGATTGCAATTTTTTTATTAACTCCTTTGTATACTGGCGCTTGGTGTAACCATCAAATGGACATAGGTTATTGACAACTGGCAGGTTGTATGCATTGCGAAAACCCTTTATGTCCGCTTCTCGCACATATATTAGAGGCCTTATTAATGTTATATCTGATTTATCAAGATATGTAACAGGAGAAAAACAATGGAATCTTCCTTCATAAATCAAGGACATAATCATGGTTTCTATTACATCATCAAAATGATGGGCATATGCCTCTTTATTGCAGCCAAGCTCCTTTGCTTTGGCATTAAATGCACCCTTGCGCATTTTGGCACAAAGAGAACATGGGTTTGTTTCCTTCCGGTGGGAAAAAACAATATCTGCTATTTCTGTTTCCACTATTGTATAATTAACGCCAAGCTCTTTGCAAAGTTTACCAACTGGTGAAAAATCCATATCCTTATATCCCATACCTACAGTTATTGCTTCAATATCATACTTCTTTGGATAGAAACGGCGCAAATGGGATAATGCATATAAGAGTGTTAAACTGTCCTTGCCACCAGAGACTCCAATGGCAATCTTATCACCATTGTCAATCATTTCATAATCATCAACGGCTTTACGTGTATAGCTGAGAAGCCTTTGCAGTTTCATAAAATCATGCCTTTCTAAATACGTGTTAATTTCCTTTTAAAGTCAGTAATTATTATAGCATATATATTTTTCCAGTGAAACATGAAGCAGGTACTTCGAAAGGGGTTTTTTATTATAAATGTATAAACAAATAGGTAAATATACTGTATAATTAAAGTAAGTGGTTAATTATGGATACTAAAGTTGAGTATCAATCCCAATTATGAGGGATGGATTATAGTACTATAAATTCAAGGAGGATTGGGTATGAAAAAATTAAGAATTGCAGACGGAATATATATGCTTACTATGAATGTTGAGGACATGCTATTTGAAGGAATCTGGGAGATTGCAAATGGAGTAACTCTTAACTCCTACATAGTACAGGGGGAAAAGACTGCAATAATTGATGGAGTAATTGGCTGGGATGGAGTACCTGAAACTCTTTATAAGAGCTTAGAAGAAATAGGAGTTGAACCTAAAAATATTGATTATTTGATTGTAAATCACATGGAACCGGACCATTCAGGCTGGATTTCAAACTTCAGAAAAATCAAGGATGATTTTACAGTAATATGTACTGATAAAGCTGCAAAGATGGTAACCTCCTTTTATGGCGAAGACAATATAAGAATTGTGAAGGAAGGAGATACTTTAGATCTTGGAAATGGCAAGGTACTGAGTTTCCATCCGGTACCAAACGTCCACTGGCCAGATACCATGTACACCTATGAAAGAAGTACAAAAACTCTCTTTTCATGTGATATGTTTGGAGCATTTGGCAGGATGGTGGACCACTTTTTTGATGATGAAATGACTCCTGAAGAGACAGACTTCTTTGAATTTGAAGGAATAAGGTATTATTCCAATGTAATGACAACTTTTACACCTAGTGTGAGAAAAGCAATTGAGAAAGCAAAATCTCTGGAAATAAAAATAATAGCACCAGGTCATGGGCCTGTTTATAGAAAAAATCCTCAAAAGATTATAGATGATTATTCAAGGTTTTCCCTGTATGCCCAAGGGGCAGGCAAAAATGAAATCACCATATTATGGGGGTCCATGTATGGAATGACTGAAAAGGCAGTAGATTATGTTGAAGGCATACTTAAAAGGGAAGGTATCAAATACAACAAGCTGGAAATGCCACTAGAAAGTGACAGCGAAATGGTGGCAACTGTTTTTAAATCGGCAGGAGTAATTGTTGCAGCACCTACTTATGAATACAAGCTCTTTCCACCAGTTGCAGCAGCATTGGATGAGCTTGGCAGAAAGAGGATTACAGGTAAGGTAGCATTTAGATTTGGGTCATATGGATGGTCTGGCGGGGCAGAGAAGGAGCTAAAAGAAATAATGGAAAGAAATAATATGAAGTGGGATTTCATTGAATCCGTTGAGTTTGAAGGAGCACCAAAGGAAGAAGACCTTGCCAAGGTGGAAGCTGGAGTATTGAAACTTATTGAAAAGATGAAGGAGAAGGTAGTAGAAATATAAAAACCCTTGGATTCCAAGGGTTTTTTATTGTATTGCTCTTTCAGCGATGGTATGGTGGGCAATGGGGGACTCGAACCCTCGACTTCTACCATGTGAAGGTAGCACTCTCCCAGCTGAGTTAATTGCCCGAATATTATTTACATTCAAATTATAACTCTATTGTTCCTATGATTCAATATGTTTTTTGTTGAATATAATTTAAACTACATTTCAAATTTCTTTTCCTTCAATTCCTTTCCCACTGTCAGCAACATAGTTGCATAACATGCTATACCACCGATGAATTCAGATAGTGGTTCAGATAGAAACACTCCTATATACCCTAGGGATGAAATCCTTGGAAGTATTAGAGCCAGTGGAATTACAAGTATTACCTTTCTGAATATGGAGAAGAATATGGCAAACTTTGATTTGCCCAGTGCTACAAATGTGGATTGTCCTGCCTGCTGCAGGCACATTATAAAGAACCCCATATAGAATATTCTCATCATAGGTGTTCCTGCCTTTATTACTTCCGGATCATCATTGAATATGCCTATAAAGAATTCTGGGAAGCCTTGTATGGCTAGCCACATTAAAGTGTTTATGGCAAAGGAGCATAAGGTAATAAATTTAATGCATTTCTTGACTCTGTCGTATTCCCCTGCACCGTAGTTAAATCCCATAACTGGCTGAGACCCACGGGTTAATCCTGAAATAGGCATCATGATAAATTCTCTAATGGAGCTGATAACAGTCATAATTCCTACATACAAGTCTCCTCCAAATTGTTGAAGAGTTTTATTTAAAACAATCTGAACCAGGGAATTGGTAAACTGCATTACAAAACCAGAGGTTCCCAAAGCCAATATGTTTTTAACCCTATTCCAGTTTAATTTAAAGCTTTCCTTGTTAAGGTGGAATATGGCATTTTCCCCTGTTAAAAACCTGAGAACCCAGACAGCAGATAAAAACTGGGATATAACAGTTGCTATGGCTGCACCTTTAACTCCCATGCCAAATAGGAATATGAATATAGGGTCAAAAATGATATTAGCAACAGCTCCTAGCAATACTGTCAGCATTCCTATGCGTCCAAAACCCTGGGAGTTTATAAAGTGGTTCATTCCAAGGCTAATCATTACGAATATATTTCCAATTAAATATATGGTTGCGTACTCATTAGCATGTTTATAGGTTATATCACTGGCACCAAATAGATAGAGCATAGGTTTTTTGAATAATAGTCCAAAAAAAAGTAAGAAAAATTCCAGTATATAAAAGCATTATAAAGGAATTGCCCATTATCTTCTCTGCTTCCTTATAGTTTCCCCGTCCACGCTCTATGGAGCATAGGGGAGCGCCTCCCATTCCAAACAGGTTGGCAAATGCCATTACTATTGAAACAATTGGAAGGGAAATCCCTACTCCTGTTAATGCAGTAAAGGAATCGCCAGGCATTTTTGAAATGTATAGGCGGTCTACAATGTTGTAGAGAACATTGACTATTTGAGCCAAAATCATGGGTATAGCCATGTTCAGTATATTTTTTACTACACTTCCCTTTGAAAAATCATTTTTATTCTCCAAAAAATCATCCCCAATCTATAGTTACATCTTGTATTCTAATGGCTTAAAAGCCTAATGTCAAGCAACAAGGTCTAATGGAAGGGGTTTAGTTTAAATTATATGCAGAAAATTGTTAATTGTTATTCGACAAAAGTTTACAAAGACTTGACAATGAAATTGGTAAGGGATACAATTATATTAACAAATATTTAACTAACTAGTTAATTAATAAATTGGGGGAGAAAGATTTGGAAAAAACAACAGGAAGAGAAGCAAGGGAAAGAATAATCGAGGCGGCTATAGAGCTTTTCTCCAAAAAAGGCTATGATGCAACGCGGGTTAGCGATATAGCAAGCGCTGCACATGTCAACAAGGCACTTATATATTATTACTTCAAGAGCAAGCAGGATATATTGGATTATATGGTTGATTCTCTGCTTAATAATGCAGTGTCCATTACCCTGGACTTTATTCAAACGAATATTGTGCAGATGGTAAGAAATGGATACCTGGACATTAAACCTGACCGTTTGCACTTTGTTAATGATGAGGCTATAAGCGTTTTTATGCAGAATTCTTATAAATATTATGAGCGAATAGTTGATTTTGTCATTGAAAACAAGGAGATTATCCGCATTTTAATGCTGGAATCCCTTAAAAACGGAAAGCACCAGAATTCACTGTTCCGCTTTATGAAGTTCATGAATGATGACAACAATAATCCTATTTTTAAAATAATATCCAGTGCAGACCATGACTTTGTGTATTCTGATGAGATGGTATTGTTTAAGTTCTTCTTCTCTATTATACCCGTTGTTAGTTTTGCAGCTTATTTTGACGACTATAAAGCAGTTTGCTCACTTAGCGATGATGAACTCCGCAATTCCTTTCTGAATGTTTATCAGATAATTGCCACTTCATTGATTTCAGGAAGGGATATACTGTTAAGAAGAAATAATAGCAGCAAAAATTAATTTTATTTATCATATGGAGTTAAATACAAAAATAGTATTAACCAAACGGTTAGTTAAAAGCTCTTCGAGCTTGTTAACATAAAACCTGTTTATTATAGGGGGGCGAGGTAATGAATAGGATTAAGAAAACTGCAGTCAGTTTGTTGCTGAATTACGTTTCAGATGATCCTATGGAAAAATTACCAAAGATGTTTAATATAGCGGAAAAGCTGGATAGAGGGAACCTGCATGCTAATATGATAAGTGGAATGCGCAATGTAATATTGGATGAAAACAACGTTTGGCACACCTTTGTAAAAAATCTGGTAGAGGATGTAGATACAAAGGTTTTACAGAAGTTTATGGAATGCTTTATAGTTAACGCAAATCTTGAAGGTGAAGAGCGTGCACGTGCCATAGAGAAAAAATATGACTGCAATGTTCCATGGGCAATCCTAATGGATCCTACCAGTGCTTGCAATCTGTCCTGCACAGGATGCTGGGCTGCACAATACGGAGGCAAGAACAATCTGTCTTACGAAACACTGGATTCCATTTGCCGCCAGGGCAAGGAATTAGGTATTTACTTTTATATATTCTCCGGTGGCGAGCCACTTGTACGTAAGAAGGATATTATTCGCCTGTGCAGCGAACACCAGGATTGCTATTTCTTTGCCTTTACCAACGGTACACTAGTAGATGACGAATTATGTGAGGAGATGCTTCGTGTAGGCAACTTTGCATTGGCATTTTCCATTGAAGGTGATGAGGAAGCTACCGATATGAGGCGTGGAAAGGGTACGTATCGTAAGGTAATTGAAGCTATGGAACGCATGCGCAAACACAGGCTTTTGTTTGGATATTCCACTTGTTACCACCGTTACAATACTGAAAGTGTCGGCTCTGATGAATTTGTTGATGATATGATTAACCGTGGCTGTCGTTTTTCCTGGAACTTTACCTACATTCCCATTGGAAAGGATGCACGTCCAGATTTTTTAGTCACTCCAGAACAACGTGCCTATATGTATAGGCGTGTCCGCGAAATCCGTGCAACTAAGCCAATTTTTGCAATGGACTTCTGGAATGATGGCGAGTACTGTCATGGATGTATTGCAGGCGGAAGAAGATATCTACATATAAATGCAGCTGGAGATGTAGAACCATGTGCATTTATTCATTATTCTAATGTTAACATCCATGAAGTGAGTCTATTGGATGCATTGCGTTCACCATTGTTTATGGCTTATCGCAAATACCATCCCTTTAACAGCAATCCATTGCGTCCATGTCCTTTGCTGGATAATCCTGAGATGCTTATGACTATGGTAAAGGAATCCGGTGCAAAATCTACTGCTATGGAAGCTCCTGAAGATGTAGATGAACTTTGTGCAAAAACCGTTTCTGTTGCCAGGGAATGGGCAGAGGTAGCTGACCGTCTGTGGGAGGAAAATCCAAAAAGCAAGAAAGCAGCATGTGAGGCTGTACATTAAAGCATAAAAAACCTACATGAGAAATAATTAAAATTATATATACGGTCAAGGCTAATAAGTGATATAATACTTCCAAAGTAGACAATCTAATTGATTGGATTGTCTATTTGGAGGTATTTTTTTGTAGGATGATTGCATTGGTTTCCATTGGGGATACGAGTTCTCAAATGAACTATGAAAAGTGGAGGTGTTCTTATGAAGGTTGCCATTGCATACTATTCACAACACCATGGGAATACAAAGAAGCTTTTGGATGCCATTAATGAATTGGGTAATGTAAAGCTAATCAATGTGGTTGAATGTAAAGAGGCAGATTTATCTGAGTATGATTTGATAGGCTTTGCATCTGGTATATATTATGGCAAATTCAGCAAGGCAGTCATTGAGTTTGCTAAAAATAACCTGCCAGATAGAAAGCCTGTGTTCCTCATAAATACATATGGTGTGAAAGGGAATTACACAAAAGAAATGGAACAAATCATTAAGGAAAAGTCCTGCCAGCTTCTTGGAACTTATGGCTGCAAAGGCTTTGATACATTTGGACCCTTTAAGCTGATTGGAGGGATTGCAAAAGGACACCCGGATGAAAATGATGTGAAGGGTGCAGTAGAATTTTTCAGGAGAATTATTGAAAGCAAAATAAATTAGGTGAGTATGATTGAACAACATAATAAGGGGTAATGACTTGATGAAATCAATCCTGAATTATATAAAAAAAGAAATGGTGCTATGCATATCTTTGTTACTGGCGCTTGTATCCATGATATTTGTGCCATTGGACAATAAATACATAAGTTACATTGATTTTCACACATTAACCATCCTGTTCAGCTTGATGGTTGTTATGGCTGGCCTTAGAAGTCTGGGAATATTTTCGCTGATTGGAAGCTGGATGCTGGAAAAGGCTAATAATATGCGAAGTTTATCCATAGTTTTTGTGCTATTATGCTTTGGATTCAGCATGGTTATTACCAACGATGTGGCACTTATCACATTTGTACCATTTGCCATTGATGTGCTTGTAATGGCTGGCTTGGAAAAGTACCTGATTCGGATTATTGTGCTGGAGACCATTGCCAGCAATCTAGGAAGCATGCTTACACCCATAGGAAATCCCCAGAATCTGTATCTGTTCTCCTTAAGTGGAATGAGTTTAGGCAATTTTATTTCATTGATGCTGCCTTATACTTTGGTTTCACTTATCGGACTATTAGTCGCTTGTGTTATACTTGTGGACAGAAAAGCTGTTGTTTATTTTTTGCTGTTTTTGTTTGCATTGACAAGCGTAACTCGCATAGTTTCAGTATATATAGTAGGAGCAGTGATTCTTTCAGCAGTTTTTCTTATGGATCGCAGAATGCTGCTTAAACCTGACTATGCTCTATTGCTTACTTTCATTTTTTTATTTGTATTTATAGGTAATATGAATCGCATTCCAGATATAAACCTCTGGCTATCCAGTGTTATACATGGGCACGAATTGATTACATCAGTATTTGCCAGCCAGATTATCAGCAACGTTCCTGCAGCTATACTTCTTTCAGGCTTTACCGATAATATATCAGCACTGATTATAGGCACTAATTTAGGCGGTCTTGGGACAATCATTGCTTCTATGGCAAGCCTGATTTCTTACAAGTATTATGGTACAACAGCGGGTAAGCAAAATGCAGTTTATCTTGGGGTATTTACTTTGCTCAATATAGTTTTTCTTATAGGATTGCTGCTATTATATTATCTTATAAACTGAAATCAATTTCATCAGCTAAGGCTAAATTGTCATAGAGGAGATATCCTGTGCGGAAATAGTATTAAAAATAATAAAAGAGAGCGGGGAAATGTAAAAAAAAGGGGGTTGAAGCGTGTTGAATAATAAAAATACAAGGCTTTGGATAATATTCTTTACAATTATTCTTGTAATAGTAGTTGGAATAGGATTGGCAGCAAATTCTAAGTCTTCGGTATTATTAAACGATGCAAATTATCGAGTTAAAGAAATTCTATACCAGCATCCATTGTATTCTTTCATCTACATGTTGGATACTGCTCCCCAATATAGCATTTCATCAGACTATAAGCTTTACAGTAAAGAGATTAACGATGAAGATTGGACTATGCAAGGGGAATTATACAGCTATGAAATCAGCAAAAAGGAGTTGCGTGCACTGTTTGTTTTACCTTCTGATGATGTTTATAAAGCAATTAATAAAACGAAATCGGTTTACCGTGCTGATACATATGATGACAAAAATACATTTTACTTAGTGTTGCAGCTTGCAAATAAGGATGTATTATTGGCAATAGGGTATGACAGAGAAGAAAACCCTCACATTCGCTGGTTATTTAGATTAGAGAAACTTGTATAGGATAGGTTTTTAGGTGTCCTTACAATTTTTACCCTCGATATGTGTCTATATGAACACATTGAGGGTAGTTTTGTCAGGAAATCTTGAATATTGTAATAATAAAGCGTAAAATTCTTAATGTAGACCTAATGTATATTTATTGTTTAAAGAACAGGAAAGACCAATAAAAATACATTTTAATATAAACAGGAGGAGAAGAGAATGGAAGAAGTTTATGAGTTTTTGAAGAAATGTGAAACATATTATTTGGCTACAGTAGAAGGGGATCAGCCCAGGGTTAGGCCTTTTGGTACAGTGGATATTTTTGAAGGTAAGCTTTATATCCAGACAGGCAAGGTGAAGGAAGTATCCAAGCAGATTCAGGCAAATCCGAAGGTAGAGATCTGTGCTTATGCTGATGGAAAGTGGCTTAGAGTATCAGGTAAACTTGTCAGAGATGACAGAGTAGAGGCAAAAAAGCATATGCTTGACAACTATCCTGAGCTTCAATCCATGTATTCACCTTATGACGACAATACAGAAGTACTCTACTTTGAGGATGCCACAGCTATTTTCTATTCATTTACCGATGAGCCAAAGGTAATTAGATTTTAAAATATACCTTTTACAAAATTCCTCCCGTATGGGAGGATTATCTTTTTAACTCATTTTCTCCAAATAGATAATTCAAGTATGCCTGCCTGACCTTCTCGGAGAGAAGCCTTGATGTGGGTACTTTTTGTTTGGTGTACATAGTAAGCTCCTTTGAATTTAACTCCTGAATATATTCCATATTTACTATATATGAACGGTGAACTTTGATGAACTCCTTTCGACAAACAAGCTGACTTTCAAAGTCAGTAAGAGAACCGTATATTTCTTTTATGCTTCCATCCGTTAAATGAAAAAATAGCTTTTTATTCATCACTTCTAAAAACTCCAGTTTATTAAATGGAACTCTCATAATTCCAGAAGATGACTTGATATGTAAGGCTTCCTCTTCTTTTTGTGCATCAAAAAGAATTCTATCCAGTATAGGAAACAGCTTATTTTCTGTACATGGCTTTATAAGATAGTAATATGCATCAACAGCATAGCTTTCTACTGCAAATTCCGGAGAAGATGTCAAAAAAATTATTTTTATTTCATTGTCAAATTCACGAATTTCACGGGCTGCTTCCATTCCATTTATTCCAGGCATCAGTATATCCATTAGTAGGATATCATAGGTACAGCTGCGCATTTTTCCTAAAAGTTCTATGATGTTTGAAAAAGTTTTATAACTTAATGGGGATTTTTTTTCTTTTTTATACTTAATAATTAGGTTTTCAATACGGGAGAGATCTCTTGTATCATCGTCACAAATTGCAATTTTTAACATGGCTGTACCTCCGTAATCAACATATATCAACATTTTATCATAAAATGTATACCTCAACGAATAATTTTTACATTTCAGGTCAAAAAATCGACATTTTAGGCATAAAACGATTTCTTGAAATTTATTTCTGCTATGCTGAAAAAAACTACTAAACTAATTAAGAAAGGAATGAAAAGATGACGAGACGAATAGTCAGTATGATTCTAGCTTTTTGCATTATTTTATCAGCTTTGCCCATTCAGGCATTAGCAACAGTGGTTCAAAATACTGAAACAGCTGTAGAGCCTGAAACTATACAGAATCCCTTCTTAGATGTGAGGGAAACTGACTGGTTCTATGAGCCTGTAATGTATGCTCTTCAGAACGGATTATTCGATGGGATAAGCGATACCAGTTTTTCTCCGCAAGGATTCATGACTCGTGCCATGTATGTTACAGTCATGGGTCGTATTGCAGAAATTAATCCGGATGATTACAAAGGTAGCACTGAGTTTTATGATGTTCCAGTTGACAGCTGGTATGCTCCCTTTGTAAAGTGGGCAAAAGAAGAGGGCATTACTACAGGAGTTGGAAATGGCAAGTTTAATCCTAATGGTTTGATAACTCGTGAGCAGATGGCAACGTTAATTGCTCGCTTCTTTGATGCTTACAAAATTCCATATCCTGAAGAAACCGTTACAAGCACTCCGTTGGATATAGACAGCGTTTCAGATTATGCTAAGGAAGCAGTTTTGAAGCTTTGGAGATGTGGGATATTTGAAGGAAGTGGAAGCGGGAGATTTAATCCTAAGAAAAATGCTAGCCGTGCAAAAGCAGCCATATTAAGCATGACCATAGATGGAATTGTTGAAAAGTGGTTTGTTGAAACTGGTAGAAAGCCTGTACCAGAGGAAGAAACTAAAGAGGAACCTCAAAAGCCTGATGAAAATCCTCAAGACGAGCCTATAAATCCTGTAGGTGATTCAGATGATGATTCAGACAGAAATGTAGTAACTTATACAGTAACATTCATGGACGGAGATAAGCAGATTGAACGCTTTACAGTAAAGAAAGGAAAACCTTTGTCAAAGGCACCTGATAACAGCAAGACTGCAAAAGAAGGTTATATTTTTGTTTGATGGTTTACCGACAAGGAATGTACTACACCATTTTATGCAGATGATCCTGTAACTTCAAATGTAGTTGTCTATGCAAAATATGAAGAGATAGTAAAGGAAGAATTGTCTATTACTTCTTTCTCACTGTTAGACCAATCTCCTGACTTAAGCTTTGTAGTTCAGCGAATAGGTCAGGGTGCAGAAGATGTTAATAATAGTGTTATATTAACAGTTATGGATGGATCAGATCCAGTAGAACTCAGTATAATAGATAACGGAAACGACACCTTTACTGTAAAGGCAAAGGATGGCTTCCGTGAGGGTTCCAGCTATAAGCTTACACTTGGAGATGGATATATATTTGATAATAAGGCCGAATCCATTCGTACAGCCAACTTCAGCATTAAAAAGGAAGAAGTAGACAACTTGGTTTTGAATGATGACATTATTTATATTAAGGATACAGATGAAATCTCATATAAAATTGGAGACTCTGAACCCGTTGACGTACTTGAGCCGGAATTATTAAACAGCAATACTACAGAGAAAGTAACCGGTTTCTTTGAATATGAAGGTGCCAGTGCACTTAAGGAAAATGATATTCTCTGTATCTATGAAACAACTCATCCTAATGAACGTGATTATGTAAACAATAATTATGCAGATGATGCAGAAGTATATGTTGAGGTTGTTTCAGTTAAAGGAAATACTGTAACCTTTAAGAGCCTTGATGAAACAGATGCAGAGAAAATTATATTCATGCCTGATACTATTCCATTTAAAGTGACAGAATTACCTGAAGGAGATTCGGGAACAGTTCTGGCAACAGACGTTGATAATGAAGCACGAATTGCCATGGGCCTTGATGAAAATCCTGAAGTGGGAAAAGGCGATTTCCTGGTATTCTACATGGGAGATTTTGAAGACCTGACTGATGAAAGCGAAGTCTACTATGCTGTTGTTACAGATGTTCATGGTAATACTATTTCCTATAATAGAACAGCAAAAGAGGAAATTGAAAAAGCTATGGACACTTTCCTGCAACAGACACCAGATGGCGATGAGCTTTTGGAAGGAGTGGATATACAATCCATTACAGATAAAATTGAAAAGCAGGTGCAAGAAAGCGGATTTGCCCAGGAGGCAGCTGAGTACTTGGCTCTTATGGCAACACAAACCAAAGGGTTCCAGGACCTATCAGGGATAACTGACTTCTCTATAACTGACGAAAATGGCAATCCTTTAACTGTTGAAGAGCTTGAGCTGATGGGAATTGGCAAAAATATTGAGTTATCTGATGATGTGGATGTTACCGTTGAACTTAGCAGCAGCTCTGAATATTTTAACAGCGGTATTCGTCTTGCAGTTGGAATAGGAGCAGAATTCTCTGTTGATGTTGGTGAAGAAGGCCAGCTTAAAATTGTTCTGTCTGCTACATTTGTAGAAGAAGTATCTATTGACATCACTGCAAGTGCTCATGCCAAAGTAAAATGGATTGTTATCATTCCAAAATTTAAAGAGTTGACTTTCACATCTTCTATAGATATTAAAAACTATTCAGCTATTTCTGTAGATGTAAAAATGTATACAGTAGAGAAGGAAGAAGACTCATTATGGGAAAAATTGAAGAAAATTAAAGGTGGCCAGTATAAGGAAATCATAGAAGAAATTGAAGAATTGAAGAATAAAATTGCCCAATCCAAAGGAAATGCGGAAAAAATTCAGGGCTATATGGAAGATTTGGATAGGTTATGGGAGTCTATTCCTTCAGATGTGACAAATAGGGATGAATACGAGGGGCTTCTTGACACATTAGGGGAACTGAACGTAACACAAGAGCTGATGGAGATGTTGGATCTTACCAGTGAGACTGAGCTTAAAGCTGGTGTTCAAAATCTTATGGACCGTTATGCAGAAATGCTGGAAAATGAAAGTGATTGGATAGAGATTATAAATAAGGAAATCTTCAGCAAAAATATTTACATTAAGATTTTTGCTATCAACATTAGTGCAGATTT